>DATBHO010000102.1:0-11426 GCA_036557405.1 Nitrososphaeraceae archaeon | reverse complement strand
TATACAAATTACGGTAATTACTTCGTAGAACAACAATCAGTTTTTAACCTTTTTTTCCGTTATATATATTAAATTAAATTTTTCAAGCTAAATCAATGTAAACTATTATTTAATTATAATTACTAGAATTAAGTAAATTATCCACAATTTCTTTAATTTAAAATTCTCAATTCGAGTTTCAATACAAATTCATTACTAGTTGATGAATTTTCTTCTCCAACAATGCTTACCGTCAGCCAATTTGGCATATTTAAATTAGAAACCAGTAATATAATACAGGATCTTTTATTTTAATTGACGCAGATCATTCAAACCTGAAGTTTTAATTATTCTTGTATTCCATGATTGTTGCATGTCGTTACGTGGAATTATTGTAGCCATTACTTCTAGCCGAAGAGCCTCCGAGCTTGCGGACATAGTCCGAAATTTTGGAGGTATCCCCTACGTAGCCCCAACAATAGGCATTAGAAATAACATCCCACTAGCCTCTGAGTGTAATAGATTTATAGATATAGTAAGTCACGAAAAAATGCATTTTTTTATTTGTATGACTGGTGTTGCTGTATTCAATCTTTTTCGAAAAATCAAGAATTCGCACCAATTAGGTAATGTAATTGAAAAGCTAAGTGATACAGTAGTCATAGCAAGAAGTAATAAACCGGCAACAGAATTAAGGAAATTTGGCATATCAACTGATTTTGTTCCCGATATGAATACAATTGAAGGAGTTTTTGACCTCATAAGAAAATTTGATCTTAAAAAGAAAAATATTGGAATTTTGTGGCACGGTGATTTTTCTGTTTCATTCAAAGAAAAGCTTGATTCATTAGGTGCGAAAGTGTTCGATTTTTCATCATATTCTTATTCTATAAGAGTTGAGGAGAAAAACTCAAGCATATTAAAAGAAATGGGTTACGATTATGTGGCTCCGACTGATGAAAAAATTAGAAAACTAATAGAGGACATAATGGAAGGTAACATCGATGCAATCACCTTCACTAGCCCACCTGCGGTTAAGGAGCTATTTGAATTCGCAAAAACAAATAACAAGATTGATTTACTAAAAGACAGGCTAAACCATAATGTACTTGTTGTGTCCGTAGGACCTTCTACTTCAAAAATGATTGAGAAATTCCAAATAAAGGTAGATGTTATACCGAGTACTTATCACATGGGTGCTATGGTAAAGGAACTAGCTGACTTTATAGTATCAAATGATTAGAAAATCTCATGTCTGGTACAATTGTGAGATTAACATAACAAAATTTAAATGGAAATCACGTAACGTTTTTTATAAGGTTTTTCTAACAATAGACATATTGTCTAATTTTTGCCCTGAGTGTGGTGGGGAATTAAAGTTGGATACAGCTACCAAAAATTTCATATGCAAAAGCTGCGGTCTTTTTGCTTCCAGGGAAAAAATAGATGAATTGAGAGATAAAACCTTTAGAGATGAGGGTAATGACCGGAAAAAATACCATGATGACTACCTCGACTGGTGGACGTCGTCAAAGAAAGACAAACAGAGACTGTAAATTGAAAATTTAAGACGTACGTTATGACGTACGTTATGTAGCTGAGTCCATCAAAGGTACCATATGATCTTCCTTTCTGGTAATTAAAACTGTCATTAGTTCAGTCTCAATGATCCTAGGCAATTTTCGTATCTTGTTTACGACTATATCACGCATCTCTTCCAAGTTTTTTGCTCTGATTTTTAAAAGAAGGTCAAATCTTCCATGCATTTCATGGATTTCTAGGACCTCTTCTATGTTCGAAAGGCTACTTGTTACCTCAGTGGCAGTCCCAGGTTCAATGTTAATTCCCATAAATGCAAGGTGATCGTAACCAAGCTTGTTGTTGTCCAATGCTACGGTAAATTTTTTAATTATACCAGCGGCAAGTAGACGCCTCACTCTTATGTGGACAGTAGCATCAGATATTCCTATTTGTTTTGCAATTTCTACAAACGGTAGAGAGGAGTCATTATTCAAAATATTAATAATTTTGAGATTAATTTCATCGATTACTTCGTGGCCGGCGGTCAAATCAAAAATTAATTTATAGTTATATACATAAATGCTTTTAGAAAAAATCTACCTAATTTAACACTCCTTCTACTAGATTTCAGTAGAAATGCTAAAAACTATTAATGTTCAAGCTTCCCTGACAATACTTATTCAAATGACAAAACTGTGTAGCAAGTGCAAGAAAAACAATGCCATTTACTTGAGAAAGTACTCTGGAGAATTAATGTGTAAAAAATGCTTTATTAAATCAGTAGAATATAAGGCAAAAAAAACCATATCAAAATTTTCCATGGTCAGGCATGATGATAAGGTGGCTGTTGCAGTATCTGGAGGTAAAGACAGTCTTGCGCTCCTGAATATACTAAGAAACATTCTAGGCGAGGTTAACTCAAGACTTATTGCCATTACAGTGGATGAGGGAATTAAGGGCTATCGTGATGAATCGCTAGACATTGTAAGAAATTTTTGTTCCAGTATAGGAGTTGAGAACAGAGTGGTTAGTTTTACGGAACTTTTTGGCCTATCGATGGATAAGGCCATGGAATCAAGGCGATCGGAAAAAATATCATCGTGTGCTATGTGTGGGACTTTTAGGAGAAGGTCTATTGATCTACTTGCGGAATCGTGCGAAGCGAATGTTATTGCAACCGGACACAATTTAGATGATTATGTCCAAACTTTTCTTATCAATTTATTTGCTGGCGATGTTGAAAGGATCGGGTGGACATACCCAGAACCTGTAGAATATGGAACTAGTGGATTAAAGAAAATTAAACCATTAATGGAAATATACGAGAAAGAACTTGTTATGTATGCAATTCAACTGAATATTCCATTTCAAGCGGAAGAATGCCCATATAAAGATGAGAGTATAAGAAGTGCTTTTAGAAGCCATTTGAACAATCTTGAGAAAATTCATCCGGGTATAAAATATAATGCATACAATTCAATTTTAAAGATTGCGAAGAAGATAAAGTATACAAATGATGTTATTAACCGTGAACATAGTAGATGTTCAGTTTGTAATAGAGAGTCGTCTGGGGATATTTGTTCAGTATGTCGTACCCTGAATATGTTAGTTAAAAGAATTTAGAGCACTTTTTTGCACAATCCCTGAGTGTCATTATAATTGGTAGCTAAGAGAAATTAGTTATTAGAATAATCATCACGCGTAAACAAACAAAATTTAGCAATTACCAACTGGATAGACAAATATATCTAATTTGTGTAATATTTTTGCGGTAGTAGGGAGGATTGGGGTGTTAGCCGTACCCCAAACCAGAAATCGGCTTTATGCTGGGATCAGTAACTGCTGGGTAAATCTTTAGTTGTGAAGTTCCTGCTTGCACTGCTGATATGAAACCACGCCGTGTCGGATGGGTATGAACAACAATATATGCGAAGGCATGTGCTTGATTGTGAATTGTCGAAATGGATGAGGTCCGGGAGGGTGCAATCCTAAGGCAGCGTATCCATGCTAGCACGTCTACGTGATTGATCTTGCAGAGCTTGAGATTGGGCCTTATTTCTAGAGTGGTACCGGTAGGCTACTACCGCATTTATTTATCGTATTTTTAAGCAAATCCTTACAGCCAGTGTTTTATCTGTAGAAATTCTTGCTGTGGTTCCCCTTTCAGTAACTTGATAAGTGAGATTGCTTGGGGAACTGACAACACCGGTTTATGAAAGTGATTATCCGTTCCAATTCGAGGACAGGCAACCTGGATAAATGCATCTATATCTTCAAATGATAAAAGTCGCTCATCTGTTATTTCAGTCATAGCAATGAGCACGATCTTTTTGCCAGCTTCTTCCAGCAACCTCTTGAGTTCCAGTGCCTTGATTTTGGCAAATTGTCCTTCCTTTAATCCAATAATTATTCCGATTCTTTCTGCATCCTGAGCCTTATATACCGCCAAAATTGCCTTTTTTTCGAGCTTTAGTGCTATATCGCTAATTTCCGAATATTGATTAAAGTAAGGATCCAACATGAATGTAGGTTTCTGTGTAACAATTGCAATACTGGCAGAATGAAAAATGCTCTGACCCAAAAAAAGATATGCGTCTACATGATCCTTCGTATCATAAACTGGGTAGAACTCACAACCAAATACTTGTCCGTCATTCAGGTGCCCCTTGCCCCTTCCAATAACCACTTCATATCCGTGAGATTCAAAAATTTCTTTTACATTTTGCATAGAACGAATATATTGGCTAATTGTAGCAAGGGAAATTTTCCTAAAATTCTTCTCTTTTAGCTCAACCGCACATTTTTTTGCAATTTTACTAAAATCTATGTCATCAAAAGCATCCACCATAATTACTTTGTTTCCAAAGTTCTCCATGGATATAGTGTGTCCAATGTTGAACAGGATATCTACTCCTAACATTTCTGCAGCATGAATATTGAGATCGCATGAACCCCAAGAAGTATCGCCAATAATATACACTGGAATATTATATTTGTCTTTCAATTTCTCTGCACAACTTTGAATTTTTTTTATGATTCCATCAGGTCCGTCCAGTGCAACCGAGCGCGGGTTCCTTTCACTAATTGTGGAAAAAATCTTTTCCTCATCTATGTGAATCAATTAACTACTCATCAAGAATTCTATAAGTCTAATTTTAAGATTTAATTTGATTCTGTTAAGAATGACCCCTAGGTTTACTTGTGTCTATGAATGTCTATGGAGTAAGTGTTACTGGAGAAATCTGGTAATTTTACGTCGTCTCGTTCTGGTGTAATAGTAATTCTATCTCTATCAGGTCTAACAGAAATGCTAATTTTATTTAGACCTTCACTGGTACTTATAAAATGATCAAAATGCAGATCGTTAAGGTCCGATTTCATCGAATCAGGTAATTTGGGTTCCAACCAGATATTATTATTAATCATGTTTGGTTTAATTCCCAGCATTAATTCACGCAATGCATATACGTATAAACCGACTGACCAAGCTTGGAGGATGCACGAATTAAATGGTTCTGGTCTATCACCGCGGTAAGTTTCCGCGTACATTCCATTTTCGGAAATAATGCGATCAGCCATTACAGAAAGATATTCCAGGGCCTGTTGGGTCCTTTGGCTTTTTATTTCACTAATCGCTGCCCAACCAGTAACAAGTGGCCACACGGCGCCATCGTGGTATAGTGAAGGATGATATTTAGGATCCAAACTGCTCAAAGACCGCATGCCCCATGATGTAGTCATATCATCCTTTTCCAGTCTTTCTAGAACTAACCTTGCCTTGTGTTCATCTTTTACAACTTCAGTAAGCAAAATTACTAGTGAATTTGGACGTATACTGAAATCTTTAGTCAAATCCTTACGAATAGTGTCATAGTAAAATCCGAGCTTTTGATCCCAATACTCACGATCAATCTTGCTCTTTAACTTCTGGGCTGATGAAAGCCAGGTTTTCTCATGCTCTCTATCTTCAACTATCTTTGCTAACTCGCCCCCTATAATCAAGCTTTCATAAAATAATGCCTGTACGTCGTTGGCGCTCTTTCTTCTATCAATATGATCCATCCAAGTGGAATCCTGAATGGGCAATTTTTCTGCTGTTCCGGAAAAACCGTGTTCAATAAATTGATCATTGTCAATATCTTTAAGAAATCCCGAATTAATTAGATCAACTATGGATTCCCATCTTTTTAAGAGATATTGGGAATTTCCAGTACCGTGTACATACTCACGTATGGCCCAAGGAAACAAAAAGGTTGAATCTGCAGAACCATAGGTCGTATTGTGAAGAAATGTTCTCCCACTGATTACCATTGGTAATTCCCCTTTCAGCGCACCATTGTGACTGTGTTTAGCCTGACGTTTCAAAAAATTCTCTATTACTCGCAAGGAGAAATCATATTGACCCATAGACAAATATCCTCTCAATGACCAACCTGTATCACGTGCCCAATAATTGGGGAACCTAGGAAGTCCTGCACTGATACCTTCTCCAAGATTATCATAATTTGCCTTCAGGTACTCAAGGGCCGTTTTTGCCTTTTTCAACGCTTTTACCAATTTTACAATTTTTGCATTTGAAATCGAACTAGAAGAGGCATGATGAATTGTAAAACTAGATGTTGAAATATTATTATGATGATTTTTTGTTTGCTGATATAGTTCTTGGTAATTGTCTCTCATGTTCTTGTATTCATTTAGACATTCTTGAGCACTTGTGAAATCACCAGCACCAATTAATGCTATTTCCTTCGTTAAACCTTCTTGAAGTTCTATGTCATAAGATAATTCCAGATCGTTATCAAAAGAATCTGTTAGTATCTTGGAAGGTTTCAAACTCTTTGGGGAAATACCTATAGTTCCAAAATAGTGGGCAACTCCTTTTTTTGCAATTGTTCTAATCTGCAAACAGTTCTCTGATTTATAATATCTAGAAAAATTACTCTGGGAAATTGCAGCTAAACCGTAACTGGTAATATTACCATCTATTAGGAAATGCACCCTGATTTTTTTAGTTGTTTGTTTTTTTGAGTTTAGAGATTCAAGCTCATCGATTTTTTCTAGATCAAAATTAAGTATCTGGACAAAACCTTTATTTTCAATTGGTACAAATAATGTTCTTTTGACACGAATCCCTGCTACTTCGTGATGAGTGCATAGGCTTCCATTCTCATGCCTCGATGAAACGACAAAGTTTGGAAGTCTTTTTCTAACTCCCTCGTCTACGGAAATCTCCACAATAATTCTTCCAAAGGCCCTGGCAGGGGGTACATATAATCCTCCGTTATCATATCTTGCTCCCATCCACGTCCAATTTGCAGAAAGCGCGCCATTAGAGGAACAAACAATGTAAGCTTTCCTGCCCGACAGAACTAATGGCGAAGCAAAGTTCATAAACATCGTCTCGCCGTAGATTTGGGTATCCGATTCTTCTGGCAAATTTGATGATATAATTACTTTTTCTTTCTTGTTGCTTATATAATCCACAAATGTAAACGGAATAATAATCTGTTCAAATCCTTCAAGTTTACTCATTATAGTTATTTTGTGTTTCTTGAGATTATCCAACTCCATACCAATGACCAAAAACCTTGCACTTTGAAATGGTTTGAACGGAATTGGTCTTGTCTCTGATAATGCTGATGCATTAACTATTGTGTCAGAAGTAGCAATCTGAATCGATTTTTTTGATAATGGTAGCTCATCTACATAAATATCAAGAGATACAATGTTTCCACCTAATGGAACAGGAGGATTAATTAGTGAAAATATGAACCCATTTTCTTTGACTTCTTCATTCATGACTATTGCATTTTTGAGACTACCTTCAACATATGATAGCACGGTGTGAGTTTTGTCAAGTGTTCTTGTCATAATGGTTCTCCAAAGCGTCTAAATTGGAAATATTCAATAATCCTCATAATAAAGGGCAATTCAACCTATATTAAAACTATTGATCGAAAAGTTCGTTTGTATAAATAAGTTTATAGTTTATTTAATATTGTTTAACTCTTTTATGAACTATGACTTTAGTAAGAGGTATTAGAGATTGGTGACGGTTAAGGTAAAAAATCTTGAAATTGGAAACGGAAAACCCAAAATAATGGGTATTATCAATTCCAGTCCCGAGTCCTTTTATAAAGAATCGATCTCAGTAGGTGAAAAAATGCTTTCTGAAAGAGCAATACAAATGGAGAAAGATGGTGCAGACATAATTGATATTGGTGGAATGTCTACCGCCCCATATCTTAATACTCTAATTTCAGTTGACAGAGAGGTCGAAAGATTACGAAATGCAATTAACGCTATAAAAAATGTATGTAGAATTCCCCTTTCAATAGATACATGCCGAGCAGATGTAGCTAAGGCTTCTATTGAGATGGGGATAGATTTAGTGAATGATGTTACAGGTCTAAAATACGATGATAAAATGAAGAATATAATTTCTTCATCGGGTTTGCCAGTAATTATTGGGGCATATGGAAATAGATCCATAACCTACAAGTCAGGAGATATATCTGAAACAATCGACATTTTACAGGAAAGTATACAACTAGCAACCCAAAGTGGCATAAATGAAGACAAACTCATTATTGATCCTCTAATTGGTTTTTTTCGGATGGTAGGTAATAATCCTTTTTTCACTACTATATCTCATGAAAATTGGCACGAAAGAGACATAGGAATCATATCAAATTTAAAAAAACTGTCAGCTCTCTCAAAACCGATATGTATCTCAGTCTCAAGAAAATCCTTTATTGGCCATTTATTTGGATTGACTGCGACAGAGCGCCTTATACCATCAATTATTACTCAAGTGATATGTCTGCAAAATGGAACTGACATTATTAGGACTCATGATGTTAAAGAAACTAAAGTTGCACTTGAACTCCTCAAACGATTTTCTAAACGCCCGTAGTCTTGAAACTTGTGGAAAATGTCTACTAACAAGATGAAGGTAACCTTTCAGAGGTAAACGCTTATAATCCCAACGTAAATATAAAAACCAAGGACATATTGGAAGTAAAAGAAGGTTTAACTTTTGACGATGTTCTCCTTATTCCAAAGCGCTCTCCTATCATTTCTAGATCTCAAACCGACCTGAAAACAAAATTATCGAGGAATATTTTGCTAAATATTCCACTGATCAGCGCAAATATGGACACGGTGACTGAATCTAATATGGCTATTGCTATAGCAAAAGAAGGTGGAATAGGAATCATACATAGATTTATGACAATAGCAGATCAGGTAGATGAAATTTTAAGGGTAAAACGATCAGAGTCAGTAATTATAGAGCAACCCTATACCATTTCACCTTCTAAATCTGCAATTGAGGCATCTAGGTTAATGCAGGAGCTTGGGGTATCTGGATTGTTGGTAATGGATGATAACTCAAAAAAATTAGTAGGCATAATTACCAATAGAGATATCATGTTTCAATATAATTCAGATAGCAAGGTCAGTACACTTATGACAAAGGATCTTGTTACGGCAAAACAGGGGACTTCTATCGAAGAAGCGAAAGAAATTCTACATAAAAATCGAATTGAAAAGCTGCCCGTAATTGATGAATCAAATAATGTTGTCGGACTTATTACTAGTAAAGATATAATGAAAATGGAACGATTTCCATTGGCCTCAAAGGATAAGAAAGGCAGGTTATTGGTTGGCGCGGCCGTTGGAGTGAAAGGTGATTACTTAGATAGAACTGAAGAATTGCTTAACGCAGGAACAGATATTATTGTAGTAGATATTGCTCATGGTCATAGCGATAATGCAATTAATGCCATTCACATGATAAAAAAAGCGTTTCCAAATTGTGAACTAATTGCAGGAAATGTTGCTACTGGACAAGGCGCAAGAGACCTTATTAAAGCCGGAGTTGATGCTGTAAAAATTGGTGTTGGATCTGGTTCAATATGTATAACTAGAGTTATTACTGGTTCTGGAGTCCCACAACTAACTGCAGTTGTTGACGGTGTTAAGGTTGCAAAGGAGTATGATGTTCCCGTGATATCTGATGGTGGAATAAGGACATCTGGTGATGCTATTAAAGCTTTGGCGGCTGGTGCGTCGACAGTAATGATTGGCAGCCTTTTTGGAGGAACTGATGAAAGTCCGGGCAAAACAATAGTGAGACATGGAAAAAAATTCAAGATGTATCGTGGTATGGCATCGTTTTATGCTTCTCTTGGCAGGAAGTACAGAGAAGAGGGATCACAAGTCATTGATGGAGAAGATCCCAATGACTACGTACCTGAAGGTGTTGAGGCAATGGTACCGTATAAGGGAAGTGTTACTGATTTAATAAAGCAATTTGTTGGTGGGATCCGATCAGGTCTAAGCTATTGTGGTGCAAAAAATATCTCTGAAATGCAGCATAATGCAGAATTTGTAAAGATTACCCCTGCAGGATATACCGAAAGTCAGCCACATGATGTAGATATCATGTAGGGTCCAATACTACTTTATTAGGTACTATTTGCAGTACTATGAGTATCGAGATTGAAAATACTAAATTTTGAACGCATAATGTAATATCTATCAATTCATGATGTAGATATCAAAGAATCCTAATGCAGTTAAAACTACTTTTGTTAAAATTGTAAACAACAGGCATTCGATAAGATTCAACGCGTATGAAATTCCACATGGTTCCCTCGAACCCTTTTCTCGAGTTATTAATGGTAGTAAACTCAAATTGATTTAAGGTACTGCCAATTTGATATCTGTCTTATCATGCGTATAAAAAAAATTATTGAAACAATGGAAATTAAGAGAAATGGTATTGTTACTAGATTTATAAACAATGTTCCCGAAGGCGAATCCTCGATTTGTTCTGGATCTACATCGTATATCTGAGAGATACCAACTCCACCAACAAAGCCAGCAACAAGCGAACCAAAGATTGATACTAATGCAAGTACCCACCATTTTTTTATGATATTCGAATTAGGCATTTTTTTCCATTCGGTACCTATTGGTAACTTTACTTCTGGGCGACTTGCTTTCCATATTTGTTGAGCTATATAATATGGCTTCCACAAATTAGCTATTGGAACAAACCACCACATGACAGCCATAATCGGTGAAGTTGCTTCTTCAACTCCAAATGAGTGGATATTTTTGGTTGCTCGATAGTACCAAAAAAGGATAATTATCAGTACTAAAATGGAAATTATTGATGTAAAGCTTCCAATTGCAGAATAAATATTATTTGATTTTGTATCGTTAGAAGAGCCTAAAAGATCTAGATATGATGTAGCTGCCACATCGATAATGGACAAGATTATCAAGACAATACTAAATCTTATCAACCAATCTGTAAGATTACCAATAGAGCGATATGAGGTTGGATAGATAGGCATTTGGTTTTCATTCTAGCGTATGAAAACAATTATTTAAGACTATGTCAGATTAGTTCTGGTAAGCAAGACGCTAAAATTAAAATGGTAATGAATAAAAACCATAATGCCGGTAATCTGATACTAATTTCCCAAAATTTTCTAAAGCCAGATTACTGAACTTGAAATGTAGAAGATTTCCTACTCTCAACTCCAGCTTGCGATGCAGTGGTCAATATTGTGAATTTGCCAACAGCATTTTCACCGATTTTAAAACTACGAGTTAGATTACCTTCTGTTGCAGTATAGTTCTTTACAATAATACCTATGGGGTCTTTAACTGTAAGTCTTATGAAAACATGATCAAGTACTTTACCAGTATCAGGATCAGATGCAACTGCTGTTACTATTTGATTTTCACCTCGAGTAATGGGATCTCTTGCAACAGTAATGTTAAGTCCTATTGGCCGCATATTCCCTTGGGAGGCATTGGTTTCAGGGACATTCATGGAGGCATTGGTTTCAGGGACATTCATGGAGGCATTGGTTTCAGGGACATTCATGGAGGCATTGGTTTCAGGG
>DATBHO010000101.1:0-2275 GCA_036557405.1 Nitrososphaeraceae archaeon | reverse complement strand
GCACTAAAAGTCTTAGCTCATAAGATGCTGCATCTAAAATTCTTGATCTTGCTGGGCTGCGATTTTGCATAAATAACCTACCTACCAATTAGATATAAGGTCTTCTTAGCAAATTTGTGAAGATTACAACGCAAAATGTTTGTAAATTCCTCGTAACCACCGTCAGAAATTATAACTATTCAACATACCAAATTCTGGTTACAAGAATAACCACAGATGTTAAATAATTTCACCAACTCCCTTACAGGAGTTGGCAAGATTCCTACCAGAGTGTAAGGCACAAGGCGATTTCACTAAATGCCCTATTAGTTTTTTTGCAAAAAATAAGCTGCAGTGCAGCCCGGAAGAGCAAAAGGTACTTTTTCCTCAAGAAAAGATAACACTTTGAATAGTCTCTTAAGAAATGTACTTGGACGATTAGTATCAAGAATTGGGCTTGGGATAAGATTAGTTATGGAAAGGATTGTCCATCTCTTAATGACTTTTAAGTTTAGTCTAGAAAATTCATCCTTCAAGCACTTGTTGGTGAAAAGCTTTATTCTAATATTTACGGGATTATCGTGTTCTCCATAAGGATAATTAATAGAAATACATTGTCTGGGGGATAGAAAAGGTTTGCAAGCTTCATTGAAAGTTGTCCAATACCCTAGTTTATTTCTTAGTAACACATCGAAAAGTGTCCAAAACCGATCCATATTCCACTTAGATTCGACTTCTATGAATATAGTCCCGCCAGGCCTTAGAACCCTAATTAATTCTTTCAAGGCAAGATGACTGTGCTCTACTAGACTAAGTACACTACCACAGCTATTAATATGAGAAAAATATCCATCTGGAAATGGTAATTTATTTACATCGCAAACCAAAAAAGTGGGAGGGGAGTACTTCTTGTGACCAAAATTTTGACCTATTATAGAATTAATTAAATCATTATACTTTATCACAAAATCAAAATTTTCGGGGAAAAGAATTAATTTGTCGTTACTTGATTTAGGATCACGCTTACTCATGGCAAATTTTATCATATTCTCTGAAATATCGATTCCTACCACGAATGATCCAGTATAGGCATACAAAAAGGATTGAAAGCCTGTTCCGCAACCAACATCCAAAACTCTTTGAGGGTTCTGAATTTCCAAGACATATTTGGAGATAACAAAATGTAGACGAGAAAACAACCACGAATAACACAAATCCGTTATGTTATCATAGTTAATCGACTGCTCATCAAAGACATTATTTTGCAAATTTTCGATACTCCTATGTGTGATCACGAAGTAAATAATAAGATGTTTATTAATATTATCCAGATTTTAGTTTGACTGACGCACGGCTAGCCTAGATCCATATCATGTATATTGACAAACCTTGAGAATTAGATCTCAAGTACAAATAGTACAATTGCTGATTATCACCCTTAAAATATTATTGATGAAATAATTGTCGGTTGAATGTAAACAAATTGAGAAAAAACGAATTTGTCAGAACAATACATTTAATGAGATCATGAACTGTGCGGTCATATAATCGCCAACATAAGATTGATCGTTTGACAATCAAATGAGAAAAATAATGAAGTTCGAAAGCCTTTTTAGATTTTTAATAGAATTATTTCATCTGTGGGTCAATCTTTCTCTCAACTGAACCAACCCCGAGAATTCGTCTTATATGAGGCTCAATTCGTTTGCTCCTCCATTTCTTAGTAATCTTCTAAGCGTTTCGCAAAATTCTAAATCATTTCTAGTGGCGCATCCTGGTCTGGAATTGGAAACATGCGGTCGATACTCTCCAAGTCCTGTGCAGAAAGCTTCCAACTCACAGATTCACTATTTTCTCTAGCATGCATTAGTTGACAAGTCTTGGGAATAGTAAATATATTAGGATTGTGGGTCAGAAAATTTAGTGCTACCTGTCGAGGAGTACAGTCATACCGGTTAGCAATTTCCATCAGTACCTTCCCACCAGCAGTCTGTGGAGACGGAAAATTGTCATGTCCAAATGGAGAATAACCTACCACTGCAATTTCGTTCTCAGTACAGTACTGTAGTAGACGTCGTTCTATACCTCGATATTGTAGATGATGCAACACCTGATTACAAGTTAGTTGCTCGTCTTTAAGAGATCGCTTGGCTACAACCACATCCTCCACATCGAAATTACTGACTCCAATGAATCTCACCAGTCCTTCTGATACGAGCTTTTCCATTGCTTGCATTGTCTCTTTTATGGGGTATGAACCAGGCCAATGCAATAGGTAAAGATCAAGCCATTCTGT
>DATBHO010000100.1:0-6721 GCA_036557405.1 Nitrososphaeraceae archaeon | reverse complement strand
AATCATGTTTCGCCTGAAAGGTCTGCAGAAGTTTTGGGATCTGCAGCTAGAAAAGAATTTGGAGATGTAATTGGGATCAAGTAAATTTAAAACATACTATCTCCAACACGATGTAAAATGATAAACCTTGAAACTGCGCTATCTTTAGCTAGTTTAGGGTTAATAGTAATGTTTGTTCTTCTTATGTATTCATTCTTATCATTTCTAATAGGACCAAAAGCTCTAGGTCAGGTTGTTCAACCAGAGGGAGTTATAATACAAGTAGTGTCGATATCCGCAGCACCGGGAATAGTACTAGCAGGAATTACCTTTGGTCTAGTGAAAAATTATGGCTCAAAGTTAATTGGTATCATCCTTTGTGCATCTGGAATTGTTCTTCTAATTGGTATTATTCTAACCCAGAATATGATTGCGAAAATACCTGAGAGCCTGTATATACCTGGTATTGTTCCTGGCACATATGCAATTTTAGCAGCCGGAATTGGAATCATAATAATAGGTATTATTACTTTTATGAGACATGGTAAAAGAAGACCCCCGCTAGGAGAAGAAAATTTTTGAGTGAAAAAATACCAATACGAAATATTTACTTTAAGAAGAAAATTCTTCCTATCGAGATTTTTCATAATGTTTTAGATGACAGCTATAAACTATCTCATGATTTGAATAGCCCTGTACTTTCAGTTGTAATTGGAACAAAACCTGATTTTTATAAACAAGCGCCAGTCATGATAGAAGCATTACAACAAAAATTACCTGCATTTGTAATAGATACCGGACAGCACTTTGATGATCTTCTTGGATTTGGCATACAAGAATTCGAATTGCAAGATCACATTGCATGTAATCTTCAAATAAGAGGAGACTTGATGGAAAAAGCAAGCGAGCTAATTTTAAAATTTGGTTCATTTGGCAGGTACTTGAAAAAAAATTTTGGAAATTTCTCTCAACTTCTACCAATAGTACATGGAGACACACTTGTCGCAGGGATTGCACCATTGGCATGGGTCTTTGGAATGGGTCAGAAAGTCGCCCAGAATGAAGCAGGGCTAAGGTCCATGAGTCCTGAATCAATAAAATATCTGAAGGTTAACGAGGATCCGACAAAATCCAGTGTTGAAAAATTTATAGATTCACAATTTGAGGGCAGATGGTTTTTGGCAAGAGAAGAACCATTTCCAGAACAAATAGATACTTGGATATGTTCTGCAGGAACACAATTTTTCTTTGCTCCAACACAACTCAACAAAGATAATCTAGTACGTGAGGGATATCCAGAAGAATTTATACATGTTGTCGGGAATTCAGTCGTAGATGCAATTGAGATCAAGAGAAAAAATAAGCCAAAAACTAGTTTATTCGAGATCTACCCAAAATTAGAAACGAATGAATGGATCAGAATAGACATACACAGAAGAGAGAATCTTACAGAGCATAGATTTTCATCGATAATAAAAAGCATATCTTATTTGATTAAGAATACCGATTACAAGTTGGTTCTTATTATGTTAAATGCGATGAAATCAGCCTTGAGATCGTATCATCTGGAGCAAAATCTATTAAATCTGGCAAAAGAATATCCCGATAAATTTATTATTACTCCTTTATGGAAGGAATATTCTCATGTAATAGAATTCTTAGACAGTGGACATTGTTGGGCAGAGATGACAGATTCGGGTTCCATGCAAGAAGAACTATTATACTTTCCAAATGTTTTATCACTTACAGTTAGGTTAAACACCGACAGACCAGAAACCATATTTGATGCTCGTGGCAATATTCTTATCCCGCCAGTAAACTCCTCTTGGATCACCACGCTAATAGACGAGGCATTCAACCGAAAAGAAGGACTTGGTCTTGAGCTCAAGAAAAAAAGAAGGATTTATGGTCAGCCTGGAATGGTATCAAAGAACATCGTAAAAATCGTGAAAAAGGAATTTGAAAACGGTGATGCAAATTTCTATCCGTGGCTTCACCAGAGAATTGGTCTCTGGAAAGAGAAGCAGATCATTGATTACATGTAAATATCA
This sequence comes from Nitrososphaeraceae archaeon, assembly GCA_036557405.1. Lineage (GTDB taxonomy): Archaea > Thermoproteota > Nitrososphaeria > Nitrososphaerales > Nitrososphaeraceae > TA-21. The sequence continues at coordinate 4,691 of DATBHO010000100.1, read as the reverse complement.
TAAGGTAAATCTCTTTGGTCGTACTCCGTACTCTCTTCTTTCATTGGTTGTCATATCATAAAGTACCCTAAACATTGATTCATACGGTAAAGACATATTTACATTTCTTCTTGACATCATCCTTTTTTGAAATTTTATTGCCAGAGATAAATCCATTTCCACATTTTCTGATCCCACACCTTGACCATAGATAACATAGGAAGGAACATCATTAACAATATTGCCATAAATATGTGAAGAGAGACCAATTTTCAATCCACAATATATATTTGTACCTATTGATGTTTTAGACATATCTCCAAAAAAGGAACCTAACTTAATTGTCTTTGTATCTTTTTTTTCATTACCTATTTTCATTGAAATGGTCCCATAGGTCATTTTGAGATCTGAGGTAATCGTATTAGCTCCAATATTTACCCATTCGCCTACATAACTGTGACCTAAATACCCTAAGTGAGATTTGTTACTATAATCCAAAATGATTGAAGAATCTATTTCTCCTCCTATGCGACAATTATTACCAATATATGAATTGTTGATAGTGGAATACGGTTTAATCTGACAGGAAGGTCCTACATATGCTGGACCATGGATTGATGATTGATGAATTACGGATTGAGGACCCACGTAGATTCCTCCATTACTTGCATCAAGAACAGTTTCTTCATCTATTTTTGAACTTTTGTCTACATAGACAGGATTTTTGCCAACAACTTTTGCTCTATTAGCAACATTATTTTTGATTCTAAGTTGATCACAAAGCGCATCTCTAAGATGGGATATAAGATCCCATGGCCAACTGTACAAGGTCCCATATTTATGTAGATTTTTGATATCAATTATTTCTGTACTTAATTTGCGGCTATTGATTTCTTTATCATGAAGTATTGATTCATAGAGATATTCATAGTTGGATTTTTTTAATCTTCCCATTAGTATCTTGCCCTTAAGAGAAATCAAAAATTCCTTTTTCACCGTCCATTTTTTTAAGAATGATTTACAAGGAATGAATAATGAATTGATAAATATATCATCATTATTGTATTCAAATATATTCACGTCGCATTCTGAATGTCTTTGACGAGTTACTTTTTCTAAATATTGTCGTGTTAGAAATTTTGCTGATTTTATATTGAAATGTTCAAAGGTTGTTAACGAGCCAATTTTAAGGTCAAACAAAGATCTTGTGTAACTTAGTGGCACAAAATTTTTCCAACTAGTATCATCAAAGAAAACGATACTCATGACTTAGATTTTTCCCAATCGCTCTAAATATTTTTTGTAGGTTTGAAGGTAAGATTTTTTATCGCCAATATCAATAAATCCAGAATCTATTTTATATCCATTTACCACCTTTTTCAAACCCAGCGCCTTTCTAACGGCATCATCCATACCATATGCATTTGACTCTGGGATCAAGTCAATAAATTCAGGTTCCATGACATAGCATCCTACATTTATCAATCCCTTTATCTCAGGTTTTTCATTCCATGCGGTAACTCTACTATTTCCATTTACATCTATGAATCCGTACTTTAGTCTCGTATTATAGGATAACAATGCCATTGAAATAAATGCTCCAAGTCTATCATGTTCATTTATCATTCCCGTAAGTGGGAACTCATATATGGAATCTCCGTATACGCATACAAACCTATCATCGATAAACTTCTTAGCTGTCAATAGCTGTCCGGCAGTAGCTAGTGGTCTGTCAGACCTCGCGTATTCTATCTTAATGCCGAGCCTGCTTCCGTCTTCAAAATAGTCTTCTATTGTTCTATGTAAGTAGCTCACGCAAATTATGATATGTTCAACATTATTGTCGTCATTTTTCAACCACTCAATTATATGCTCCAATAGGGGTTTATTTCCTAGAGGTAACATAGGTTTGGGAATGAAAAATGTGTATGGTTGAAGTCGCGTTCCAAGACCACCAGCTAATATTATTGCTTTCATTTAAAATTATACTTAAATTGAACTACAATATAAGGTAAAAACCATTCAAAATCTCATGTTGTCAAGAATTCTTATTACCTTTTCTACCACTTGCTGTGGATTTTCTCCAAAGATTAGAATCATTGGTTCCTTTCCAATATCACCTGTATGATAAATAATGTCTGCGCCTGGATTTTTAGTTAATGCCCTGCAGACTCCCCAAGAAATTGTTCTGCCTTCTTTGTTTTTTATCGTCTTTGGCTCCAATTTTCTTTCATAATGAGTTACTCTAAAAAGACTTTTACACTTGTCCAAAATTCTTTTATCATTTTTTATGTTAATTGCAGATCTAACCAGTTGATTAGTTTTCATATATTCAAGAATCGAAGATGCCACATGAATTGAAGCACCAAATTTTACCCCGGATGTTGGGACGCTCCTATCTCCTGCCTTCACTATCCGTCCACTGACACCAGCTACATCTTCAATGTTTTGAGCATTGGGTATCGCATAGGCAATATTTGATTGGCATTCTGGAATTAACTTTTCAAAATCTTTGATATTAGTTAACCTTTCAACAGCCTTAGCTAGCTCCTCTATGACCTTATATCTGCAAGATTCTTCATACATTGATGAAATAGGATTGTTAACAGGAATGCCCTTCCCAATTTTTACAGTGCTAATAATCGAATTATGAACATATTTGTTTGCCATCACACAAGCTTTAACCACTGGAAACTTCAATGCCAGAAACGCTGTTACGGCGGCAGAAAAATTACAACCACTTCCATGACTTTCTTCCATTTTTACCCTTCGATTTTTTAGGACCGTAAATTTCCCTTCGTCATTCAGTATTGTATCAACAATCATCTCATCATTATTCTTAAAATGCCCACCTTTTACTACGACATTTTTTGCTCCTTGTGCTTGTATTTTCAATGCTGTTTTTTTAATGTCGTGTTCATTCCTTATTTTGATTCCAGACAGCCTTTCTGCTTCGTGTATATTAGGGGTAACCACATCACAGATTGGCAGTAATTTATTTTTAAAATCAGATACAAATTCCCTTTGAAGTAATCGTGCTCCAGTCCCAGCAGAGATAATTGGATCCAGCACAATTGGAGTTTTAGAGTTTTTTAATGTATCACATATAGCATTAATTATTTCATAATTGTAAACCATTCCAATCTTTATTGCATTTACAGGTATATCCGATAGTACCGATATTATTTGCTTTTTAATGATGTTAGCACTGAGCGGAAATATGTGATCAACGTTTAATGTATTTTGTGCGGTTATGGCTGTTACGACAGTACACGAGTAGATTCCCAACGCAGACATGGTTTTCATATCTGCTTGAATTCCAGCACCACCACTGGAATCACTCCCAGCTATTGTTAATGCAGCATGTACCAATACTAAAACTATTTAAAAATGGACTATTCAGTCTATCGGAATTAGATTGATTAACGTTTATTCTTTATCTATTGATAGTCAGTAAAGATGCTGTTGATGTAAGATAATAATTCATCACGTAATTGAATTACCTTTCTGCGTTTGTCGCCGTCTAAATCAGTTTGTAATAATACATCAAGACCCTGAACTAGATACTGAATATTTGGCAAAGTAAGTAGAGACTTTGAATCTTTAGTGAAATCCTGATTACTCAATGAATACTCTTGTATCTGGTTAATGTTAAAGATTATGGATAACCAAGTTATGAGATTCGATTGGAGGGATCATTCAACAAAGAATTCTTTTCCGTATACTACTTCAAATTTCTTTAATAGATTCATACATCTAGGTTCAACAAACAGATCACTTTTTCCATCAGGACGGTATCTAACCATGAATGTGTGGTCATCTTTTCCACAAAATGATCGTCCACACATTCCACACCTATGAACCTCTTCAAACAGGTCTTGGGCTTCTGAACCATAGGCATTAACGATAAACTTACTAGTATCAGTCCCCTCGACTTCTATATAGTAATATTCTATTCCATTATTCATGTAAATTACTTTTTCAGGAATGAAACTAAGTCTGTATTTCTTATCTAAAAGATCATGAAGTAGCTCCTTAATGCTACTTGGAACTATCGGTTTATGAATGAGAGAACTACCAGTCAACTTGAATCCTCCATTTTTGATTCATGCGAGTCAATCAACACTATAATATCCATCTTGAATACAGATAAACTGAATTAAGCTTAGACTATGATAATTTTAATTGAATAGTAAATACTAAGCTATTGATCTTATGCACTAGTTTTGGTAGAAGAGTTAAGTTAGACCGAGAAATCTTGCTCTAGTTCTATTAAATTGAGTACTACTTGAATAACAATTACTCTATAAAGAAAAATAAAAAAAGTTTTTTCGGCGGGTTATCTACTTGGAGTATTGCTTTTGTGCAGATGTGTAGAAGTTAGACCATGTATTGGCCAAGCTTGCATTATATTCATTCATTGTGTCACATGTCTTGCCATACAACTTGATATTCTCTCTAGCAGCATTAAGACTTTCTATTGCTAGTTGATTGGCTGTACCAAACACATGGAATGCTTGAGTGGCGACTTCTTCTGATTGCTTTCTATATTGTTCTACATATGGAACTGTTGCAGGTGCAAAAGGATTCTTTGTACTTGCATACCATGATTTTTGGATTGCAAATGATCTATTTATGGTATCTTTTGTTGCCTGTAAGTATTCTTGTTGTAGATTTGAAATTGATTGTGCATATTGTGGTTGATACTTTGA
>DATBHO010000099.1:0-28358 GCA_036557405.1 Nitrososphaeraceae archaeon | reverse complement strand
TGGGTGGCGGTGGTCTTGGCGATTCACTCACATTCAAGTTAAGTATGAGAGAGTATGAAGACATGGGCCTGAAAGTCGGTGACAGGGTATCAATAGAAATTAAGAAAAATCAAGATAGTGGTATTTAATCTGAATTTTTAATTAGTTTATAATGTATTTTGTGTACATATATTTAGAGAAGATATGATTGTTAGAAAAGACACTGAAAGGTATTGAGCCCTTTATATCGAAGGCAGAAAAGAAGTCAAGATTCTGTATGAGATGCGGAGAACTTACAACCAAACTAGTCAAATACAGTACCGAAGGCGCAATATTAGTAGAGAAGTATTGTGATAATTGTGCCAAAGAAATTGAAGACGGTTCGGCTAATTAGTGCCAATTATATTCAATCATAGTTGAAGAGGAAAAGTTAATTTCAAATTTTTTATAAAGTTGAAACTCCCAGATTAGCTAAGCGGCTCGAATCCCTATCCACGCCATATACTTTTGTAAAATCATTTCCCGGGACTTATATTTCTGATTTTTGTCTGATATCGTGTTGTTCATTCAAACTATGAATTCCTCCCATCAGTTGCAAATTGTTAACTTGTTAGGGATTTGATTGCTATAAAAATTTTTAATTTCTTAGAAGCTTACTGCAAAAATATCTGTATCTAACGAGGTAACGTCCATTTTGATATAACATCTTAGTGTTTATTTGATATCAATGTTAGTAACTCTCTTAAGAACGATTCATAACAGTATTCTCGCATTATCCAAATCAAAGTTGATAGGGTATAAGCAGGGAGGAAGTCTCCTACAAATGGTATAAATTCTGCAAGATTCATAATGACTGATACCTTACTTTTAGTTATTGAATATAACAATCCTGTAATTATAACATCAAACACGTCACCTATTATAGGAGTGCTAAATAACGGAGCGGCCAGGTAATCCAGAGCGTCTGCAATAACTGATATTCCCAAGGCTAATGCAGCAGTTTTGAAACTGCGTTTAGTTTTCTTATTTGTTTCCTTTTTGGTTATTTCTCCCATACTGAACGTTAATCAGCAAATAATTTATGACTTAGTGTTCCTGCCGCTCCCAGTATTACGTATAGCCATTAGGTCCAGAGGGCTTGAGATAATGTTTGGAGTCTATTAAAGTCAAGTTTACGCTGACAAGCCCAGCCTATTGAAATTAAAATATTATTTAAATACATACCTGTATTTGGAGCCTATGGTACAAACTAAAAAAGTAATACTTAGCATGGATATAGAAATTGTCATTCCTAAGGATATCGTATTGGACAAGAAACGACTGAAGAAAGTACAGGAAGGCATACTAAAAGTTATTTCAAAGGGTCCTTACGAAGAAGGTCTTTTGTTTAAAATCACAAGGCCTAAATTTGAAATTTCGTCCAATTTTTCAGAAAATAAGCCAGAGATTGGATAAGAATTATTTCTTCAATTGCCCTAAACTCGTTTACCTTTGCGTCGTTGAAGCATACTAATTGTAGCATCCCGACCAAGACAGAACAACAAATGTCACAATTGAAAAGACAAATATGGCAACAATCAATAGCTAATAATTTTCATCAAGCTCATCCAAGTCTTCCTGTTCGAGTTGAGTCAAATCTTCTTCAAGCTCTTCTCTTTATACACAGGACACCTAAACTCAATTGTTTGTCCTTCTACAAGGATACGACTGAAAAAGTAGTTAGAACTTCAGAAAGTGGATGGTCTTTTAAAATAGAATCAAGTTCCAGAAAATTTAATATTATATTCTTAGACTGATAAGTGAACATTGAAATCAATAGTTCTGTTTGTAGCGATATCCCTAATACTAGTTATTACAACTGTTGCAATTGCTCTCCCAAATACAGTTCAGGCAGACAAGCCTATTACTAAATATTGCATTGATGGAGGCCCTTTTTGCGGCGACAAAAAAACCGACTGTAAAGCCCTGTTAGAAGGTACGGATGGCGACCATAAATGCCTTGAAGTGACAATAGGTTAATCTATCTATCCTGTCTCATTATCATAAAGAAAATACCAGCAACAGTCATAATTCCTATTCCTATTCCAATCAATTGGTAGAGTTCCAAACCTATCCTTTAACCAGTTTTGTTCCTAAAAGGATAAATAAATACCGAGGAAGGGCATCAATGAACTGGTCCATCGTTATGGGCTCTATCTATATCTATGGGCCTGAAATTTTTTCCATTCAACTAAAGCTATTTTATAATATGGTGACGTTAACTCTTTCGGGAAATGAGTCTATCTCTGATATTAATATCGATACTAACCGTCGTGATGACGATATCATTATCAATTTCTAATGTTAATGCCTTATCAAAAGTAAACAATAGGGATTTTTCAATGGACATACCAGACAACTGGGCATTTGAACAGGATATATTATCACAGCCAGCATTAACTCCAAGGGAATTCGCTACTTTCCTGGTTAACCACACCGAACCCTTAAATGAAAAAATGAAAGATGGAGGTGCATTCGCTTCGTTTAAGCAGGATTCGAGCTACGGAATAAAAAACGCTCCTTTCGATGTGTATGTAAAACATAAAATCGATGAACAAGATGGGATGAAAGTTACTTCTAAAGAGAACGGAACTGTTGACAATGAAGCAGCAGTAAAGATTCTTGGTGATGGAATAAATACTTTCAGTGGCATTAAATTTGTGCAATATTTGGTATGGCATGACAATAAACCGTATGCCTTAGCATACATGGCCAACGTAAAAGACTATGAAAAGTATTTACCGCAGTTTGAACAGATGGTAAAGACGTTTAAGTTTACAAAATAAAATAGAAATTATTATTCAATAGGATAAACTCAAGAAAGCCTAAGAGTCTCCAAAAAATCTGAGTATGATGTTTATTCATAAAGTTATTCAGTCAGTGACTCGATTGGTGTGATGTATTCTGAAGGAAAGCCAAGCCAATCCCCCACTGCATGTTTGAGTGCTAGTCTTCACTATGTTAGTATATATTTAGCACTCGAAGACTTCGGTTGTTTGTCCGACAAAAGTGTGGCACTTGCACTTCTTGCAAAATTCATAGCCGTCCTTGTCAGTAAAATGGAATTCTTTGGTGTGCCAGCACCAAACGCATGTATTGGATTTGTTATGGATTTCTTGGGTCATTTTCCCTTGTATGTAATTGATACCAAGAAGTATAAAGACTTGGTGTGCACTGAAATGCATTGCACATCATCTTGATTATCAATTGTGGTACCCCTCGTAGATACTGGAGCTAGTAGTAATTTCCAAAATCTCATAGCCAATCTATGTATGAACAGATAATTATGTATTATTGACATGCTTCTAAAGAATAACTTGTCAAATTTTAGGTACATTACTTCCATTGATAGATTGAGGAGGCAAGAGCTCTGGCAGTGTTTTATTGAGAGTATTCGATTTATTTGTGATATTGGAGTTTAGTGTGGTCTGATTAGATGGAACATTTATTGTGGTATTACCCGTTTGACTCAAGTTGGGATACGATGCTCCAGTGGTCCGAAATAATAAAAGCACCCAGTTGTTTTGAATTGCTTTAACCGGCTTGTACTCTATCTTAAAATTAGAACCATTTATCATTTCTAGTATTGCACCTGTTTGCCCTTTGAGTCCATTATCAAAACTTTGGAGGTTCCTAAATGAGACATCTCGAGTAGCGCTCTTTAACAGAGAAGAAATTTGTTTTGCGTCTGAATCAGCTATCTTGGTACCATTACTGTCTAGCAACACGACTCTTTCTTGATCGGTCAAATTAAGAGACTGCAGGATTTTATTATATGTTTTAAAGTTCAGTCCAGTAGATAAGATGCCTACCAGAGTACCATTTTGACTATTACCTGCATGACTGAATACAGGAACCGCAAGTTGTGCTTGATTACGACCTGACGATGCAGATGTAATTACATTACTTAGAAAAATATGATTTGTATTGATTACTCCTTTGTAGTAATCTCTATGGGATAAATCATAAGTGGACAAATTCTGCTGACGTGCAAACGGTTCTAACAGATATACAGTGCCATTTGGCATTTGAAGTAGAAACGAAACGAACTCTTCGGGGTATTTTGAAAGTATCTCTTGCCCGATTTGCCTTCGGTTCAAATCTGCATTTTCTGGTATCCCCTTGGAACCTGGACTAAACATACCCAATAGAAGCGGCTCTCTCATTTGAGGTAATTTGCTAGTAGACTCAAGAATTGCTGCCGCCTTTTCAATCCGGTTTTCTACTACATCAGATACTAGATTTAATTTATTGTCTGATTCATTTACAGTGGCAACTGCAGTCTTAGATTCATTGTTCAAAGAGGCAGTTTGATTTACTGCAAGAGTTGGTAAGATACTAGATATTCCTAAAAAGAGAACAATTCCAATTATAATGGTCAATAAGAACATTCACTTTATACAAAAACACAATTTGTTTATAAGCCTATGGAATAAATATGGACTCAAACCTAAAAGGTGGTTACCCAAAAACTAAGCAAAAGACCCTATTGGATTACACAAGCAGTTAGCATATTATTCACGGATGAAGCCTTTTTTCTCCATGTAGCTTTCACGCACCCATTGTTCCATTTCTGAGTCAGATAACTGTGCCCTTGTTTTTAGTATTGATTCAGCGTCCTTTCCCACAGAATATCTTACATTTGGGCTAGCTGAATTTACAGCATTTACGATGACTTGAGCCACTTCTCTGGGGTGAATGTTGTTGGTCATCATTACTTGCGCTCCTTCAAATACCCTCTGGATTATTTTTGCATACGGAGAGTCATTTGGATTGTAATTCTTTGCTGTTTTCATATTGTCCATAAAATTAGTTCCAACTGCACCAGGTTCTATCAATATTACGTTTATCCCAAATTGATTAACTTCCTGTCTTAGCGATTCTGTATATCCTTCCAAAGCAAACTTGCTTGCGTGATATGCGGTAAAAAATGGAAATAGTCCTACTTGTCCTCCAATCGAACTTACATTAACAATAGTACCCTTGGACTGTTTTCTCATCGCTGGAATTACAGCTCTAGCGGCTCTCACTGCACCAAAGAAATTTGTTTCAAACTCTTCTTTAATCTCCTCAATGCTTAGTTCTTCCAGAGAACCAAATACGGAATAGCCCGCATTGTTCACGAGAACGTCTATCCGACCATTCTCTTTAAGAATATTACGTATTGCATGATTTACTGAAGCATCATCATTTACATCGAGCTGAGCAACCGTTAAGGGAATCTTTTCTTTCATGGCTGTATCGAATACTTGAGATTTATTCAAATTTCTCATAGTAGCATAAGTTGTAAACTGATTCCTTGCTAACAAAAGAGATGTTTCATATCCTATACCACTTGAGCTACCAGTTACCACTGCCACTTTTGCCATGTAGTCCTATTAAAAAAACAAGCCATTTAATCATAGCTTCATAGCTTCAAGTTCCAAATTGGAGCAAAAACTAATCCTAAAAAACTTATTATCGGTTAGTATGGTGGATTCCTGGAATACTTTCCCTTATTGTGCCGTTTATCAATGATTTTGGAATTGTCTGATATGTCCATTTTATTGCCTCTACTGTATTTTCATACTTTTGGTAAGATATCTGCATCGCAAGTAATTCAGGTCCAAGAATTATGTCAAACTTGATTCATAAAAGACCCGCCCCACTGTTACCTTTACACTATATTTGGCCCCATCTGGACATAATACACTAGAAAAAAATTGTTACCTCCAGAATTTAAGCACAGTATCTTTCACTGATTTGTCAGACTAGCTAATTTATTCGAGCTATTTAGCTCGAAAAAGCCAGCTTTTAACTGTAGATGCCTTATATCCCTTACTGCTTTCGGTCTCCTTTATTCTAAATATGCCATTTACATGATTAATTCTGTCGTTTATCAAGCAGAGAGGATTTACATGGATAAGTTTTGATGTGTGACATCATTTTCATCTCGTAAGTATTTGGCAGTTACTATAGCTCAGAAACTAAGACAACAGAAAGATAAATAATAGAGTAATAAACGATAATGTAAATGGCCACTGTTGATACGCTACTAAATAATAATAGTCCCAAAATTAATGAAAGAATATTGCTTTTATGCGACCGATGGTTATGGACATCAACCTGTATTAACAAGAAGTATCTGGAAGAGTTGTCTGAAATATCTGAATCTGAGCTCAGCTGCCCCGTTTGCAATTGTGACAATTTGTCCAACTTTCCAGTAACGCCTAATGATTCGTTTACATATAGTTTTTCTGAAGGTAGAGGTCTAGAGTTGACTTTCGGGCTCAAGAACTAGATTGAAAATTAGTCGTTATCATTTTTGGCTCTGTTGATATGAGTCCAAAATCAATGGTGTCGTAAGCAATTCCATCTCATCAGACAATAGTTAATACCAATTGGAGATACTAAATTTACTATGTATTCGTTCTACTCTTATTGAATATAGAAGTAATTGTTGTTCTCATCATATCTCAAGTCTTTCATTGTCAGTACCTTAAAGTTATTATCATAGAGATACTTCATTTCCTTTTCAAATAAGTCAGAACTGGTTAAGTAATTACTTGCCGTATTTCCCATTCTGTGATAAATTATAATAGGAATTGCATTAATATTTCCATTCTCATTATATTTGACCTGACTGTTTACCACGTTTACAAACCTGTTATAAAGGTCAGCGTCACCGTAGGAGTTTGCAAGTCTTGAAAAATCATGGCTCCATCCTCTCACTGAGTACCTGTTAGCAAATGATAGCTGTCCATTAGTGTCATATGGACTGCAATCAGTCCGACTGGATTTATCCTTCCAACCATCACAGTGTAGAAAAGTCACTGGACTGCCTGCAGTTCTAGCGAAGTCATAATATTTTGCCACTATGTTGAGGACATTGGACTCTTGATAACCTGCGTCAAATGGATAGGCAAAATTTGTAGCATCAATACCATGTTGTTGAAGACATTCCTTTGATTTCCCTATTTCAAAATAAAGTTGATTTGCGGGTAGGTTGAGCAGGTTCCTGTGACTCATACTGTGGGATTCTATGTCATGTCCTTCATTGTTTAGGGCTTCCAACTACGTCCAATCCATATACCCTTTTTTATTTCCTACGTAATTGCATACGACATAAAAAGTAGCCTTGAATCCATATTTGTCAAGTACCGGTTTAGCAATGGTAAATTGGTCCTTACGACCGTCATCAAAATTCAAAATGACTGCCCTGTCGTCTGTAAGACTTTTGGATGCAGCTTGTGCATGTATTTCATTAAGGTCAAATTGTTGAATACCAAGAGGTAATAGAAGGATAACTAAGATTGATATGATAAAGACATAAACTCTAAAATTTATTTTCTGATTATCTTTCAATTATCAGAGATTCAAGAAGCCTTGATGGATAATATATAGATAAGCTCTATATAAAGTTCCTAGTCTTTTATTTGACAAATAATGCAAAAGTATTATATTTTCCAGATATAACAACAAAAGAATCACAAATTATTGCTTTATTGATGTGAGACGTTACTTAAAACGAGATAGCATCGTAGTATGTAATCTAGATACCTGCAAAATGTCTAAATGGAGACCAGAAATCACTTCCATAAATATGGAATAAACGTAAATCCTAAATAATTTGTATGTGATAATATATTGGCAATCTATGGCTCAGCAACAACTATTAAAACAAGAATCATTTGTTTCTCAAATTCTAGATGCATATAAAAAGAAGTTAACACAGAACATCGAGCAATATACCCATGTGCCCAATATTAGTACTATCAGTCATCAGTCGAACCAAGAATCATCTATTTCCGAAATAATACGTACATATGGGAAACAGTTTACACAGATTAGAAAGCAGTATACTGATGGACGTAGTGGAAGATGTGTTATGGGAGTCATTATGTCTTATTATGGTTGGGATGGCAAATGCATCAATAACGCAGAAAGAAGATTATATGCTGCATTAGTTGCATTGAGACAGGCCGGCATCAGTAAAGAATTACTGATAGAGCTAAATGATTCTGGTGCGTCATTCGACCAGATAGCAGATTATCTGGACAGAAATTGCGGACCGACAAATACCAAAAGTTAATCATCGAGCTCATGAACTCGGCGGCGTTTGAAGATGGTTTCCCAATTCAGAATTGGTTACAGGTGTTCAATACGTTAAATAAATTAATACCGAACCTGAGCAATAGGGTTCTCAAATTGTAATTCTAGTTACCGCTTCCCAATATTTAACGAGGGGCCAGAAATTACAAAATCACTATCCGCTTGGGATACTCCATTCATATGCAGTGGCACAGAATTCGTCAGAGTAGACCGAGCCAGCTAATTCAACTACTATAATTAGATTATTCATCCAGGATAAATTTTTGGAATTCGTAAATCCAGTTACTATGTTCAATCCTCTAATTTTACCACCTTCGAGAACCCTGCTTTTTTCATGGCCCCACCACATGAACTCTTCACTATCCTCGGTTATCAAAGTGCCTTGCCAGGTTGCATCAATTATGCCGTGAGGATATTTAGTCATTGTACCTGAACCAATATTTTTGCCATTTGGAAACCTATCTATGCCTTTAATCTCTGACCTGAAAGTTAATTCTGTTGTCGTTCCTTCAAGCGGATGGACCTTTATGACTTTAAATGCTGTAATGTTGCCAGCTTCTTCAAAGAGCTTTTGTCCTAGTACCATAGATGATATCTCATGAAATCGCTATATTTGAAATTTATTAACAGCTAAAGAAATGATTCTAAATAACTTCTATGGATTCTTGTTTAAACCCCTTTCCTAAAAGGAAATTCTTAACTGACTCTAGATGGTCACCTTGCAGTATAATTTGTCCATTTTTAAAAGTACCACCTGTTCCTAGCTTCGTCTTTAATTCTCTAGCTATTGATTGTACGTCTTTCCTCGCTTCAAGACCACGTATTACAGTTGTTGGTTTGTTAAACTTTTTAATTACCTTAGAAATAACTATCTTCGTTTCTTCTCTATCTAATTCACGTACAACGTCATCTATTGAGAATGAATTTGTATCGTTATCTTCTGACATATCTCCATCAACAATCCATGTTTAAAAAGGCTTGTCCTCTAGTGATTTTTAGGGTATATCAGGCTAGTCCTTTCTGTATCTAATATTTTCAGTCTGTTCTTCTCTGGACCTTAATTTGATTACTACGGTATTACTTAATTTATTAAATATTCTCTGTCTCTAATTATTAGTAAAAAGCCATCCTAAGATTACGTCTATCGGGAGTAAGAATGATTTGCCAAAGCTTTCTAACGCAGCAGTTTTGGTATCAACTCTGCTACCAGACATGCCCGTGGTCTTTATGTTCAAAAGTCTCTTGCCTATTGATTGTCCGCTTGTGTGTTCAAAGTAGGTCCAATATCCAAAGAATGCAAGGCTTGATAGAAGATAGTGAAACGGCTCAAGGTTATTGTGCGCTAAAGCCGTACCGTTACCATAATTGGAAAACCAAAATGGAATTGCTAGCAATGCAAATAAAACTCCTAAGCCTATTGATACTATAATAAAATCAATTAACCAAGCTACAAATCTATCCGTCCAACTAGCTAATATTACTTCTACAGGGACATTATCTTCCCCTCCGATTTTGGTCGCCGGAGGAGTACCATTATTAGATGAATCCACTTATCTTATCACTAAAGCTTTTCCACTAATCATATATGATTTTATGCTTTGTGAGAAATACGATGTGGGTTTCAATTTAGGTTATATAAGAGGATTCTTTATGACCGTCTCTAATCTGTTTTATTTTATTCTCAACGGTTTCTGCTTCTCCTAATAATGACGCTATATCGCAGGAAAGACCGGGAACTAATTTAGTTACTGCATTAGAAACCAGCGCAGAAGCACGAAAATCTGGAGCGTCTGGCATCGTGTTGACCAAAAGAACAATGACATCTAGTCCTAGCAGCGAGCCTTCATTTAGCAGGGTAGCTGGGATTCCACCTATTGTTCCGCTTTGTAGTTGAATAAAATTATTTGTCTTTGCTATCTTAGCAGCTGACGGGGTGCTCGTAACTGCAAAAATACTTTGTTCAGAAATAGTAGAGGCATTATCTCCACTATCTTGCTTTGGCCCTACGATTCCAGCTGCACTTACAATCAATTTGCATTCATTCTGCATCGCCCAGTCCAAAATTTTTTTACCCATAGTACTTTGCATACGGGGGTCAATATTAAATTCGGAAATGAAAAAGGCAACTTTTAGAGCTTCGTTGACGTGCAATCTCGCTGGAAAGTGAGGCATAGAATTATTGATTATCGATAAAGGAGGAAATTCGGGTGAATCGATAACTGCAAAAAGTTCTGTACCTGATGACCTGATTAGACATTCTGAAGCAATAGCGTTTAGTAATCCTGCACTAGGAAATCCATCCAAGACTACGCCGCCCTTTATATTTAACTTGCTGCTTTTTGTGAGAGTCCTAATTTCAATGGACAAATAGTATTTTCATCTCAATATACATTAGCTCAATTATACATATAAAGCAGATAATTCATTCGATAGTGTTTTTTTAAGTAAATCAAGTAAAAAACGGTATGGCTAAGAATTCCTAATGAATGCAGAAAATGCAAATTTCGTCAAGCTGATTCAAGTGCAATTAGGATAAAACCGAATGATGATTTTTTCAATAAAAGTTAAGAAATTAACGACTATTTATATAGATAGTAATTAAATTTATCGAACAATTTCCTAAGGTGTGATTTAAATTTATTTTGTATTTCTACTAGATTCCTTGAAATGTTGTTTGTTTCTCAACTAATTTTTTATTTACTTAGCCTCTTCTGTATGGACTCTGATTATATTGTCTACCATAGTGATATCGTCCTCTATTAACCCCTCTAAAACCGAATCTTCTACTTTGACCATTATAGTTGGAAGGCCTCTGTCTATTGACTCTGTTTCTACTGACATACAATGTAGGAACTTCAATTCCTATTTCGTCATTCAGTCTCTTGATTGGAAGTTCTGTACGTTTTAAAATCCTCGAAAAATCTTCATACCTGCTACTTGATACTAATGAAAATGCTTTACCACTTCCACCTGCCCGTGCAGTTCTTCCTATTCTATGGAAATAGATCAGTGGATCTTCAGGTATATCGTAATTGATAATATTTCCCACAGTTGGCACATCTATACCCCTAGCTGCTATATCAGTAGCCACAAGTATATCTTCACTTCCATTTTTGAATCTATGCATTGAATAGTCTCTCTGTCTTTGAGATAAATCTCCATGAATTGTAATTACTCGAAATCCTTGTTTATTTAATTCATCGGCTATCCTCTGAGTTCTTTGTTTTGTAGCAACAAAAACAATGGTTTGTTGTCCTTTTTCTCTATTTTTAATAAAATTACAAAGATGCTTAAATTTTTCTCGCTCTTCCACAATTAGATAAGATTGATCAATTGTTTCTAAGCTAATTTCAGCTTCATTGAGTCTAATTTGTTCGGGGTTTTTCATATATTCCCTAGAGAGTCTTAAAATTTCAACAGGCATAGTTGCGGAAAATAGGCACGTCTGCCTTTTTTCATTTACATAAAAAAGAATGAACTTTATATCATCTACAAATCCCATATCAAGCATTCGATCAGCTTCGTCTAAAACTACATAATTTACATCTTCTAGCTGAATCGTACCTTGCTTTAAATGATCTATAAGTCTACCAGGTGTTGCCACGATGATTTGTACTCCCCTTCTAAGTTGTTCTTTTTGTATGTTAATGCTTTGTCCTCCATAGATAGCTAAACATCTTGTTCCCATATATTTTGAGAATTTTTTAATTTCAGTTGTAACTTGAATAGCCAATTCTCTTGTTGGAACAATAATTAAAGCTTGGATTGGCCCTTTTGATCTTATTCTATTTATTAGTGGAAGAGAGAAGGCAGCAGTCTTTCCGGTACCTGTATGTGCCTGTCCTATCACATCTTTCCCTTTTAAAATAAGTGGAATACAATGTTCTTGGATCGGAAAAGGGTTATCCATTCCAATTTCTTTAATTGCCCTAAGTATGGACATATTTAGACCTAATTCTTCAAATGAAACCATTTTTAATTCATATCTTGTTTTTGACAAAAGCTACGGAAGATTTGGAAAGGTTACGTGTTTTTTCACTTAACATACCTGCCGCACCCTTAGTTAAGTTAGTGAGCTTTTATCGGAGATATAAGTGTGATGATATAAAATTCTCATCAATTAATATTGAAATTAATCATTCTCAATTCTCTATTTTTCCCTACCGCTACGAGATTTAATTAATCTGGTTTACACTTGATAATTTAAATTCTACACAAGTGGTACTTAAAATATGATGGAGGATCAGGATCAAAATCAAGATCTGCGAGAGAAAAAACTGCGCGGTTCAGGTGGATATGTGCTTGCACAAATTTCAGATGAAGAGCAGAAGAAAGGCAATTTAGGAGGACCAGAGTTATTTTTGGCAGGTATAGGAAGGCTTCCTTCAGACAGATTCGTCAAGTACCATTGCAATAAATGTGACAAAGACTATGAAGGCTCACCGAATATCAGTTTTGAAAATCCCAATGAAGATCTTGGTGAAGGTGTGACACTGTATGAGAAAGGCGAATACAAATGTAATACCTGCAAGAGTATAATTGCACAATATAGAAAATTTGAAGCTCCAGAAGAATTACAGCAAGGACAAGAATCTGAATCACCCAAATTATCAAATACTCAAGCAGTAGATACAAAAGACACTGATAAAAGTTCCAAAGTCACCATCAATCCACCATCGCCTTCTATCATACAAAGTGATTTTATTTCGATCCAATCTCTCGTCGGAATGCCTGCGTATGACTGGGATGCAATGTTGATTGGTAAAGTTCAGGAGATTGGTCTTAAACGAACTTCTAAAGGCAAAATGGAGATAAATCTCAAGATCCCTAAGAAGAATACCGATCAAAACGTTGAAGTTGCTTGGAGAAATATTTCCAAAATTGGTGATATAATTTTGCTTGAAAATTCAGAATCTTCTGAATCAGATCAATTAGGCAAATGTTCTAATTGTAACTATCAAAATGAAAGTGATGCAGTATTTTGTGCTGAGTGTGGTAAAAAGATTACAAATGAATAGTTACAATTAATAGAAAATTAAAAAAGAGATTATCATTTTTATATATTATCCAAGGCCAATTCTTACATCGACTGCGCAAGCTCCTTTACCCTCTTCCAGTACTAATAGTGGATTCATATCAAATTCTGTAATTTCAGAAAAATCTGTAACCAGTTGAGATAGTCGGAGGAGGCAATCTACTAACGCCTTTAAATCTGATGGTGGTTGTCCCCTTATACCCTTCAATATCTTGTATGTTTTAATTGACTCTACCATTTTAATTGCTTCTTGTTCACCAATAGGAGCCAATCGGAATACCACATCTTTTAGGGCTTCAACATAAATGCCACCCAGACCGAACATGATTAAAGGACCAAAGAGCTTGTCATGTTTTGCACCAAGAATTGTTTCTCTGGCAGAATCTATCATCTGCTGAACGAGTACTCCTTTAATTTTTGCATCTTTCTTGTAATTCCTTGCGTTAGTAATTATTTCATTGAAAGAGGACGAGACCTGTTCCTTATTTTTGAGCCCTACCTTAACTCCTCCCGCATCTGATTTATGAATGATGTCTTGTGACACAATTTTCATAACAACAGGATAACCAATTTCTTCGCTCCTCTTTACACATTCGTCTTCATTTGTACAGAGATAACTTTTAGGTCGTGGAAATCCATATGCGTTTAGGACATCGTAACCCTCTTCTTCCAAAAGATGGTTCCTTTGATCAGTCCTTACATTATCGAAAATTTGCTTCACTTTATCCTTATCAACATTAAATTTCTTAATTTCAGTTTCTTTTTCTGAGCTCCAAGCAGAAAATTCGTACATAGCCTTCAGTGTCCTTATTGCTGGTTCTGCATAAGGAAAGTGTGGTATACCTCCATCGGAGAGGATTAGTTTATTTTCTGTTCCTTCTGCAAGTCCCATTAGCGCTGCAAGAGAGGTTTTTCCAGAATTAGCAGTAGTTTTGACTATAGTTCTTGCTAGATCATCATAATCCAAAGTAGCTGACGGAGTACACATTGTAACGATCGATCCCACATTAGGATTGGATACCACTTCATTTAGTACCTTTTCGAATCGATTAAAATCCGCATCTCCCACAATATCAACCGGATTCCTTGCAGATCCATGAGCAGGTATCACTTTTGCGATCACTTCTCTTGACGCGTTTATGTCTGCCAGTTTCATTCCATATTTTGAACATGCATCTGTAGATATTATGGCAGGTCCACCTGCATTTGACACGATCACCGTACCTTTGTCATTTTTAGGGATTGGTTGCTTTGAAAAAGCAGTGGCCAGATCAAAAAGTTCCTGCATACTATCGACTCTTATTACACCACTCTGCAAAAATAGTGCATCATATACTTCGTCGGCTCCCATTAAAGCTCCTGTGTGAGACATTGCTGCCTTTGCACCTTCTGGTGTTCTTCCAGATTTTATGACAACAATAGGTTTCTTGTACTGCTTGGTTGTTTTCCTTCCAATCTCCATAAATCTTCTGCCATCATGAATATCTTCAAGGTACATTATAATCACTGAAGTTTCAGGATCGTGACACAATAATTCTAATACATCATTTTCGTCAACATCTATTTTGTTTCCCATACTAATTACTTTTGAGAAACCTATTCCTTGTGCCATAGCATCTTCGACAGTAGCAGCGCAAATTGCTCCACTTTGTGACACAAGAGCAATATTTCCATATTTTGGTGTAATTTTCAGGAATGTAGAATTCATCATATTTTGTTTTGATAAGCTCATTATGCCCAAACAATTTGGACCGATGACCCTAGTACCATATTTCTTACAAATGGCTGCGACTTCCCTTTCTAGTATGGCACCTTGTTCATCAACTTCTTTGAATCCAGCTGAAACAATAATGGAACCTTGAATATTCTTCATCCCTACTTCTTCCATAACCTTGGGGACAATCTTGTTTGGAGTGGCGACAACGGCAAGATCAATATTCTCTGGTATGTCAAGGACACTTTTGTATGCCTTCATCCCAAATACGTACTCATTAGTAGGGCTAACGGGGTAGATTTTTCCTTTATAGCCGTTTTTTATATTGCTAAATATCGCTCTTCCTATTCCTGGTTTTTCGGAGGCACCAATTACAGCTATCGACCTTGGTGAAAGAAATACACTATTTTTTGATGTGTCACTTTGCGAATTCATACAAAAATAATTTTGTACACATAGTTATAAATGCAGTGATATTGTTCAAACCCTATAGAATATTTACGTTACTCTTCAATTTTCAGTAGCAATACATCACGTGAAAAAAAGGATTTCTTATTAATATCTATTATTTTCAATTTCTTTTCTATACATTAGTAAGTGAAGTTAGAATAGCACTATGATGTAAAATGAAAACAGTGTTCTCAGTTACTAAGTTACTATACCAATAGTTATGTATAATTCCTTATCAACAATTCAACATGTCCTACCCGCTTAGAGCCAACTGCGTTGATAGATCTGTTGACAAGCGCCAATTCAGTAAGATGAGAAAAGTCTGAATAAAGCCTTCTAATTCCCTCGGTATTTGAGTTACTAAGTAATAGTTTACATCCTCTTCTTGTCAATTCATTGAATACTATTGCTAGTTCTTTCTGATCTTCAAAAGTAAAACCATTATTGGTATAGCTAGTAAAATTTGCAGTATTACTGATTGGATGGAAGGGCGGGTCGAGGTATACAAAATCATCTTTATCTGCCTTTTCAACTAATATTTTCTTATAGTCAATTACCCCCAAATATGACCCAGACTGTCTCAATACTATACTCATTTTTCTCAAGTTAACTGGATCACATATTGCCGGGTTTTTGTATCTTCCAATTGGAACATTAAATAAACCCTTTTTATTCACACGATATAGCCCATTATAACAAGTTTTGTTTAGTGTTATAAATCGAGCAGCATTTTCTATTCTGTTGAGCCCTTTTGTCTTATCTCGTAGTTGATAGTAGTATCTTTTTGGAGATTTATTATATTCATGTTGATGGTATTTTAAAGCAGTAATGAGTTCTTCTACATCGTTTCGTATAGCCTTATAAGCATTAATTAAATCCATATTGATATCAGAAAGGAATGCGTTCCTATTATAGGAAGCGATGTGAAAGAATACAGCTCCTCCACCTAGGAAGGGCTCAAAATATCTGGCAAATCTTGCTGGCATAAGCCTAATTATTTGTGGTATTAATTGGCTCTTTCCTCCTGCCCATTTTACAAAAGGATGGCATCCGGGTGTTTGATAGAGAACTCGACAGTTTTCCCTCTCTCCAGATTTCATAATCTGACTCTCGATATTTAACTGCCAATCGGTTTACATATAAGTATTATAAAATTTCAAATTTTCAATTAACTCAATTGTTTGAGGAATTTTTTAGGAGGCTTAGTAGTTTTGCTTATCTTAACCTTATTTCTTGCTTTGGCCATTTGAATGTCGCATTTTATGCATATTTTCCCTATTCTTGTACTTATCATTGTATCAGTAAGGGATAGCTGATGACACATCGCACAAGGTGTTAATGATTTATACAGATTCAATTCAATATGACTTAATTTTTAATACAACTTGTGCTATTTATCTGTAAAAATTAATTCTCAATAATATCTAAACTCAAAGTATTTCATAGAGATTTACTATAAAACATGTATTTGATTTATTATTATTAATATTATACTACCAAATCATGTTGGCCCATTCATTTGATATATCGTTCCACCAGGATCGATATGGCTTGGCTTCCTTGCCGATTTCTTCTTTTACTCTAAATTCGATTGAATAAAACATATTCTCCATAGCATCGATCCCTCCATCGCTATGAAGTTCTTTACCAATCATAAATACTCTTTGTTTTTTGGCTTCAAAGTCAAAAGCTTTAGGATTCTGTATACAGTAGATTAGAATATCATAGAGCTCTTCTTCCAGGTATCCATCCATGTTTATTATTCGCTTATCAGTGAACTTATTATTATCTTGATATAAACCGTACTAATTGGATCAATCATGAATTACAATCTTTAGACTATATTGATATTCCATGCTTACAATATGTCAAAATTAAGTGTAAAGCAAAGATTTATGGAAATCCTTTGACAAAATCTTAAAATGTAATTTGATGACCTATTGATTGAATCACAATTTCTATATTTGATAACGGTGGGTTGGAAAACGAGCAATAAACATAAAATAGAAATATGGTATGTAAATTGTAAGAAAAATTATTACGTAATGTCGGAACTCGGAGAACGTGCTCATTGGGTTCAAAACATTATCCATAATCCAAGAATTTCATTTAGGATTTGCGGTATGAATTTTGATGGTACCGCACGAATAGTCAGTCCGATAAAGGAAGTTCGACTAGCTGCAGAAGTTTCAGAGTTAATGAAAGTTAAATATAATTGGGACCAAGGACTGATTGTGGAACTCAAACCATTAGATTTTCAAGAACAACAGCTTCAATCATCTAGCACTTGACATGATGTCAACGAACTTGTAATAGGCCATAAATATATTCAAAGCAGAGGTTATGTTATTTGTACTAATATCCACTCGTTAAACTTTTTGATCGCAAACTCTTCGGATTTCTTTATGAATTCGGGGTCCTTTATATTCCATTGATCTTGTGAAATAGAATCAAAAAATTCTTGCATAAACAAAGTAAATCTAAAACGCAAGTTGCTTGGATTTTCGTTTATATCATAACGCTTTAAAATATTTGCTATTTTTCCAAATGAGACGTCGTAGTCTCTTTTGAATGGTATTGTCTTTAGAGTTTCATGTAAGATTGAAGTTATGGAGTCTAGGTCTTTCTTGATTGTGATCAAAGCTTGCATAATACTACAATTGATAATACTTTATGGTTTTTCTTACAAATATTTTATGAAAAGTTTTAGAACTTAGCTAGTGATACAAGTTTTGTTGCTACCTGTAATAAAGAACCTGGTCCTAAAATTGCTGCTTATGTAATAACTCCCAAAAATGTTCTCGTAAACCTCTTCTTAGCTAATTCGAAGGCCCTTTCGCCTTTAGTAGAAAGCCTGTATGTGATGGTTTTGCCTTCTTTCTCCTCACTCAGAAAACCTAAATCTTTAAGACCTCTAAGAGCTGGATAAATTGTTCCGGGACTTGGTTTTTCCCCTCTTCTTTTTGCGAGTTCATTAGCTATCTCTTGGCCATGCATTGGTTTTTTCGAGAGTAAAAAGAGGATCAAAAATCCCAGTAGTCCTCTCATATCGCAACATTCAGCATCAAGCGCTCGCATGTACATTATATTGGATGTCCGATATATATAAATACATCCATTTGCTATATATCGTATGACCGATAATGGAAAAAATGGGGGTGATTGAATGGGGTACAGATGCTGTGGACTAGGAGTCGATCAAGTTAGAAACTTTCTAACCAAGGAGGAGAGGATTTCGTTGCTAAAGGAATACAGTGATGGTCTTGAGAAGGAGGTCCAGGGAATAAAGGAGAGGATCAAGGAATTGGAAGAAAAGTAATCCTTTCTTTCTTTCTTTTTCTTCACTAACTAGCTTTTTCGCCACTTTTATCGTTCTGGTCCTTTTTACTCATTTATTATAAAATTCATCCTTCGCGTTTTTTTCAGTTTCATTAATCCCCCACAGAAACTCCACATAATGATGCGCAAATATGGTAACAAGAAATCTAAACAGGTCTTGTGTTTTTTTGAATCCATATTTTTCCTTCAATTTATTGATGTTTTCTTCATCCTTTGAACTTAATTTTATACGAATTTCGGCCATTTTTAATCCTCATTAGATTATTTATTTTTAATAACCCTTACTAATAGGCGTTCATAGGGATTGAATATTCAGATTGTTTTTACTAGATATATTTAGAAATTCCAGCTTTAAATGGTTCAAATGCAATCCACCATATTAGATTTAAATGATGCATAAATACTACCTTTTGATTTTTTAATAAAAAAATAATTTGTATGTCATTTATCACTTAATAAAGAATGTGTTTGATCAAGTTCTAGCCCACACCTCAATAAATACCTCATTTTTAGGAGTAAAATTTCCTTGAGACTAACATAGGCTTTATAGCATACCATGTTGTAAATCTATTTAAGATTCGGGGAAATTGGTCTCCTTGGTGAAAGTTGGGGTGCGACGTTAGACGACTACTAACAATAGAATTGTTAGTATCGTAGATGACGAGATAGATATAACTGAGCTTTTTCAAGATGCGTTGTGTGGTAATATTGATGATATTTCTATTGTTTCATTCAATGACTCTGTAGTAGCTTTGGAACATTTTACCGATAATAAAGACAATTACGCACTCATCATTAGTGACCTCAGAATGCCAAATCTCAATGGTCTGGAGTTACTAAAGAAGGTAAAAAAACTTAATCCTACCGTTAGGACTATACTTCTAAGCGCTTATGAAGTTGATAATGATGCAATTTTTCAACAATATATGAAAGAAGGCATTATAGATTCCTTTATGGAGAAACCAGTTACCATAAGTGATTTATGTCAAAGAGTGAGAGATGAATTTCAAGTTTACCAATTGGCTTCCTATGTAAAATAAAATTATTCTTATCATAGGACTGCTTAAGCAATAGATTTATTCATCAAGGGTTGAAGGGCATTGTATACTCCAAGTAGATATCCAAAAATAATTTTAGCTTCTTAAATTCTAATGAAATCGTTGGCTAATCTTTCAGGAATATGATAACTAGCCCTCTTCGTATTGTCCGCATACCAATTGCATTGAACATCCCAGCTTTACAAATCATCTGATCATATATCCTTCATTTCGTTACTATTTTGGTATCTGATACGAGTCGGTCGATAGAATGGACAATTGTTATTCAAACTAATCTTATTTCAATTTCTTTAAAAATTAGTTCAGAAATATCTAATATATTGCTAGGGACAATTGAACCTATTAAATTGAGCAGGAACCTTATCTATATACGGATTGTGACCACTGCTCATTTATTGATACCAAAGGTAAGGTGGTAACATTTCGATTACAAGAGGCAAATTTTTCACTACTTGTTCGCTGATGGTTGTTGTTGATTATCTCTAGTCATAATCTCGGATCTAATTGAGGCCACTGATTGGTCAATTTGATAGATGGCTAGCTTGTCTCTTCCAACTATCTCAAATTTTTGAAGAATGGTTTCAAATAATGTTTCTTCTTCTATTTGTTCGCTTACAAACCATTGTAAGAAGGAATATGTAGCACGATCTTTTTCTCTTTCAGCAAGCTCTACTAAATTATTGATGAGTTTTGTAACTGACTGTTCACTTCTCAGCCCGGCTTGGAAAGTAGATTCTAGTGTATCGAATTTACCTTGAGGCTTGTCTGTTGCGGGAATAATTGCTTCTGCTCCAGCATTATTAAGATAATGAATGAACTTTAACATATGTAAATACTCTTCATTAGCTTGTTCAAAAAAGAATACTGCGCTTCCACTATATCCAGTTCTTTCGCACCACGATCCAATAGCAAGATAAGCATGGGTAGCTGATGCCTCATAGGCAATTTGATCATTGATTGCTTTTGTGATTTTTGATGAAATTCTCATTATAACACTTAGTATTTCCTATATATCTAAATTTTTGGAAACTTGAATCCCACTTTCTTATGAAGCTAATGACTATTACCTATGGTATCGCAGAAATTATTTTTGCCATTATATTTCTGAGGACTTTTCCTTCTATTATTTTCTGATAGGGCCTGAAATAAGCGCGGGAATGGGAGTCGAAACCATCAGGTAATCTTGGGGTTTTATACAAATAAAGAGGCTGTTAAATATAATTACTGCCTATTTGAACAGCCGTTAATTACTGAAAAAAAGTATCTTGATACTCTAGCCGAATACTTACTCGGAGTTTTAAGTTGTGAATTCAAACAAATAATTCAGATACCTGTGTTGTCTTTTGGATAAAAAAACAAGCCATAATCTACACCAAAACTCGCAAAAAGCCATTTACAAAAGTATTGTAAAGATTAAGAATTATCCAATTCATGTGGATTGAATGACTACTGCTACCCAGTAGGTCCAGTACCACCAGTACCACCAGTACCACCAGTACCACCACCTGCAGAACCATCGTTTGTAGTGGTAGCCCAAATTACAACATCTGAAATCCTAACCACTCCTGGTTCGGTAAGCGGAGTATCAACTATTTCAAAGTCTATGGTACTATTGCCTGAAGGGTTTGTAGTGATTGTAAAGGCTTCATGTACAGCACTTGTGGGTTGGTTCTTGAGGGAGTATCGTTGCAATTCCAGAGCATTAAGCTTAACAGTAATGTTCACAACTGAGGTAGAATTGATGACTGACATATTGAAGGAAAGTACAGCAGGACCTTGAGCAACTTGTCCTGGAGTATTAATATTGAAGTCAATACTTTTTTTCCTTTCTTCGAATATACTACTTTTAAGTTCTATTGGCGAGTCTTGAATAACAATTAAATTGACTGGCATTTGAATAATAGATTATTTAGGTTTCTAAAAAAACTTATCATTTCTGAATATTATTTGACAATCTAAGGAGACATATTGGATTCTGGTTAGCTATAGAACCATTAACATAAATATTCACAGGGTACAATTATTGACTATTAAAATAGTCGTTAATTTCTGAAACAATGTGGAATGGGATTCGAACCCATTAGCCACACTTGGGGTTTCATTTTATAAAAGATTCTTTTGGCGTCGAATAAGCCAGACTAAATACTTGTCAATTTTTCATATTCTTTAAGAAGCTCTTCTGAACCATGTCGACAGTTTTCTTCATCGATATGTTTGTCTAGTAAGTCCAACAGCTTGGCAATCTTGTCCTTGCTTTTTGTAGTTGTCATTTGGTGAGCTAAGCTATAGACAATAAACTTGATAAAAGCTAGAGTTGTACGGAGAAGAGCAGATTTTCTTGCTTTTTTGTCAAAACTTCTCTGGAATTGTCGACCATAATGTCATCTTTATCTTGTATGTTTCTCACTATTAAAATAATGTCAGTTGAACAAAAAATAAAAGACTAACTGAATTTTTGGAGAACGGGAAGGACTGGGAAAGGAAGCAAACGAATATTCCGGGAGTTTTTCTCATAAGACTCCCACAATTTCGAAGTCGTCCAGCCTGCGTCGGAGTTGAGCTTGACGTATTAAATCGTGGGAGCGGCAACAGTAGGAGAAGAGGTATTATCCTTAGAGCCACCGCTGAACTTCAGCAATTAATGGACGTGATTAACAATACGAAGCTTCTTGAATTAACATCTTCAATCGAAAAAGTAAATCCTGTACGACAGTCAAGTACAGGAGCTAACCTTGACAACGAAATCTTTGAAATCTAACTATATCAATAAGAACGAGTGGACTAGTTTTATTTTCTCCGCATAGTTGCTGTCCTAAGCCTACTGCTATACTTCCACTTTAGAAATAAAAGACAAAGGTTCAGCGATACGCCAATAGCATCTACGATTTTTGGCCCTGACTAATTATCCATTGCTAGAATTAGGTGTTTTATTTTTCAGTTGCCAATTTTGCAACTGCTTGTAGTGTTGAAATATAAAACCATCCAAAGTTAAGATATTCTAATTATTTGTTCAGAGTTCTCCTTATAATCTTAACAAATATAGAAGATTGTTATGACAATCTTTTATATTTTGTTGTCCATAATGCTATCACTAAACACACAGCATCTGGTGGAACCGGTTGTTTCTTGTTCATCATCACGCAATCGGATAATTCACCAGATGCTCCTTTATTACTAATAAATTTTCGGATAGGGATGTATCATGGTAACGTTCTCCCTTTATCAAAGCAACAAAACTATTCACTAATTTGATTATGGCTTTTAATTTTTTTCAGTTGCGATTTGTGTTTCTCTTTGTAGCGTCCTATCGTGACAGTTCGTATCGATATTAATATCAGAGGTAAATCTTATTTCCTGAAAAAGTTAACCTCACCATATTATAAAATAGCTTTATTGAAAGCAAAAAGTTTCAGGCCCAGTTTCCTTAGGTTTTTCTTTGTTACAAGTATCACAAAATTCCTTGGTCTATTCTATGCGAATTACATCATTATGACGCGAACAGAGTAATTTTGTTGTGACTTCATATTCCTCAGTCGTCCAGGTTTATTTGCCCTTTTTTGGCTTATATACACGGGAGCTTCCGATAATACAACAGTTATAATTGTTATAAAGTATTTTTTCAATAAAATATCAATAATGACAAAGGGTCTATTCCTTTTGCAATCGCATAAGTTTAGTACTGAGAACTTCGAAGGAACTTTGGTGTGCTCAAAATGTGATGAGGTTTTTACAAAACAATTTCCACTAGACTTAGAAGGACAGACAATTGAATTTAGATGTCCTGTCTATAATTTTCCAGGTGAAGCTGATATTCCTTACAAACCTGTCGAGGAAAGGGAGGAGCTTGAAGAAGATTTAACTGAGCTTGAACAGGAAGATATGGGTGCGCTTGACGAAAATTATTAGATAGCCCAAAGAAGGCGTTACTCCTTAAGTAACCTTTACCGGAAAGAAGGATATTGTGCAGTAAATGCAATTATGGTTTTAAGATTTTACTAATTCGAAGCGGAGTACGAGAGTGGGATTCGAACCCCTCTATCATGCTCGTGGAGTCATACAATTTAGAATAAGAAAACATGAATTAACGGCCTTTACTGAAACTTATTTGTTTTATGGTGTCTACTTCTATCTACAAGAGCATCAAGGTGATTCAGACACTTCTGAATTGTTAACTCAGTTAATACGTGTTAGTACAATATACCCAACGCAAATTGATTATTAATATATGTAAAACGCCTTGAAGTGAAATGATTTATTGTAAAATTAATTATTATGATTGGGAAGTTATTTAGCCTTATCATGCCTATATTTAGTATGAAAGGCAAAGTAGCCGTAATAACGGGTTCAAGCAAAGGTATAGGAAAAGCTATTGCTTTGGCAAAATCTAAAGAGTACTCTGGTATCGTTACTAATGCAAGGAATCAAGATGAAGCAGAATCAGTGTCTGATGAAGTTAGGAATTTGGGTTGTAAATCATTTGCGATTCAAGCCGATATTTCAAAGGAAGATGATTCCATAAGGTTGATTCAACGGTCTATTGACCTCTTCAATAGAATAGATGTTTTAGTGAATAATGCAGGCATCCAAAAAGATATACCATTTACAGAAACCACTTTAGAAGACTGGTATAAGGTATTGGCAGTAGACCTCACGGGTCCATTCATATGCAGCAGGGAAGCAGTGAACCAAATGCTCAAACAAGAAAATCCCAAGGGAGGAAATATAATCAACATATCTTCCGTACATCAAAGAATACCCAAACCTCATTACTTAGCTTATGCAGCATCTAAGGCTGGGATTGAAATGATGACAAAAACTATGGCCCTAGAATTGGCTGGACGCAATATACGCGCCAACTTGGTTGCTCCTGGTGCCATATTGACTGAAATGAATCACGAGCTTATAGAGAGCAAAAGAGAAATGGAAAGCATAATCAAGAAAATTCCAATGGGAAGAGTTGGTAACGCCGAAGAAGTTGCAAACATTGTCGAATTCTTGGCATCAGATAAAGCAAGTTACGTTACGGGAACGACTTTTTTTGTTGACGGTGGTATGACACTTTATCCAAGTTTTTCGCTGACATCATCTCACGACTTAAAGAAGCTAGAAAATGGTAAGTTATCTAGGACGGCATAATTAATCCGTTCTAGCTGCATAATCTCCGCGATAGCCAAACAGACGGCTAAACATCCAAATAACATTGCGGTTTTTGCTTCTCTATGTTTGAGGCCCTTAAAGAAGTTGATACAAATTGCGTAGTCGTTATGCCCGATTTCTTTGTTGATAGAATTCTAACATTACGTTCTCAAGAAGAGTTTTGTAATCTGTTGGCAGAAAAAGTGAAGTTCGGGGGCGGTTCTATACGTAACATTGACACAACCGAGAGGAAGGGAGGAAACGCGGTAAATGTTGCTTATTGTTTAGCCAGATTGGGAATAAAAAATACAACTCTCTTTACCATAGCGGATGAATTTGGTTCGGTGATGTTACATAAGGTATTCTCGAAATTTGGAGGCAGAGTAAACCTTAGAGTTGAGCACGGAAGACATGGACGTACGACGGGCTTAGAATTTCTGAACAGCAACACTAGCAAAGCAAACGTCATGCTTAATGACGTTGGCGACAACGAATATTTTGGCCCAGACAAAATTGACTCTGATGTAAATTTAAAAATCCTAGAAAATGCTAATGCGGTAATAGTAGTAAACTGGGGTAGTAACTTGAAGGGTTCCGAACTTACCAGATTTGCATTTAATAACTCTGCAAAATCTTTCCATTATATTGACCCAGCAGATATTGAGAGCAGAAAGGATGAGTTTAGAGACTTTTTGAGAACTATTTCAAAGAATATCGATGCGTTAGCCTTAAATGAGAACGAAGCTAATTCTCTAGGCAATTCTCTTGGATTGAATTCACTTTTACCGCCCAACGATTATGATGAGGAAGATGTCAAAAATGCTGCGGTTCAAATCTCTTCCAACTTAGGCATCAATACTGATATACATACACGTATTGGAGCTGCATCGTCAAATCGTAAGAAGGTGGATTATGTCCCAGCCTTTGAAGTCCAAGCAAAGACGCTAACAGGGGCCGGGGATTCGTGGGATTCCGCTAATATTCTATGTTATTTAGCTAGGATAAACGCACGAGAAAGACTGATGTTCTCTAATGCGTACGCCTCATTATACGTTCGAAGTTCGCAAGGCGAACATCCAAGTAAGGATGAGACACTAGAATTTCTTAAGGACTTTAATACTATATAGTATTTGTAAACAGTGATCAGTAACAGACGTAGTAAGGAATTGGTCAGAATTATTTTTCAGCCAGTTAATATATTTCAGTGGCGTCAAATTACTGCTCGATGCCTTGCCGGTCAAATATTTTATTCCTATGTATAGGATTGTGTTGTCTTCTTGCAACTAATCCCAAAACCATAAATTATTATTTTACCGCGTTTGGTGCAGAAGGCTCCCCCGCTTCTAATGCTACACTCTACGTGTCCGTTAATACAGATAGTCCTAATTATTCAGTAGGAAAAGATATTACAATTTTGGGAAATGTATCTGATGCACGAGGTAATAAGGTAGGAGCTGTTGTATCTTTAGAAATTGCCTACATAGGTAACAATTCAAAAATATCTGCATCTGTATATGCAAAGAATGGTTCTTTTCATTATATAGTGCCCGCTATGGAGCCAGTAGGAAATTACAACCTTACAGCAGAAGTAGTGGGTCACAAGGGAGAGGCTTCAACTACTTTTAACGTTGTACATCCCCGCATACCTATTCTACCAATTACCGTTGGAGTCTTGTCCTTGATAGGCTTCATCTTCGTGTTAATATACCCTCTGCTTAGAAAGGGTGAGTTTACCACTGAGGTTGCCTATATTCCAGAGGTGATGAGATTTCTTTCACTTACTGGCATAGCCTTAAGTATAATTAGTTTTTTTCTATATTTTAATATAGAATTCGCTATTAACTCGCCTATAGGCTTGGTAATCAAACATTCCTCAGGTACAGGCGGTGGAATAACAGAATGGTAATAAATGTGGGGGGAAGTAAAATTAATTATTATTCTTCAGGATTGCAAATTCCTTTTTACGTATTTGCGTTAGGAATGGCAGGAGGCTATTTGAGATATCTTTAGAAAGCAGCTTTTAAATTTGAAGATGCCACAGCCAGACGTGAACAGAACTCATCTAAAACCAAAGATGCCACACGTGAACAGAACTCATCTAAAACCAAAGACAAAGCTCAATATATAGGTCCAAGAACACGACAAGAATTCATGTGGGAAAGCATAGGAGAGCTTTCTGAAATAGTTCTATCACCATTTTTAGCAGTTGCAGCATGGTTTCTGTTGTCTGTGACCACTACGCCGAATATCTACACAGTAGCCCTAGTGAGTTTTACAGTAGGACTTGTCACCAAAGATATAGTACAAAGATTGACAGAATTCACACAAAGTACCATGAAGTCTGAGAAAGATGCCAAAAGTTAATCTCACTTCGTGAGAGTCATTCGAAGAGTTTCTGATTATGACCCTTTCGCGGTAGGTCTGTTACCTTAATAACCTTGTATAATAGCTGCGTCAGCAACTGTTCATCAAAAACTTGCAACTTGAACTAGTTTATCTGGCCAGCCCTATTGAATTATAAAACAATATTACAAAGATAACGGTTATTTGCATAATGGACATTTATTCATTGCCAGTGGCAAAATTTATGACTAAAAAGGTGATTACGGCCAAGATAAACTCTACTGTTCAATCCGTTTGCAAGAGTATGTATGATAATAATGTCGGCTCTGTAGTTATAGTAAAAGGGACAAATGGAAAGATTGCTCCTGTGGGCATAATTACCGAAAGGGACATAGTCACAATAGTGGGTTCTCTCGAGCTATTTAGTCCTCAAGTGCCAATAAGACAATTTATGAGATCCCCATTGGTCATGGGAAGCTCTGGTATGACTCTATCTAAGGCCATAGAAATTATGAGCAAGAAGAATATACGCAGACTGCCTATAACTGACAAGGATAGCGCTGGTGAGAAGCTAGTAGGTATGATTACGGAAAAAGATATCGTAAATGCAATTGTAAGACCAACTAGGAACTTATAGCAGACACGAAGGAGTGGGATTCGAACCCATTTGGTACGCTTGGGGATTCATACACTTAATTTTTTATAAAATCCGTTCAACTAGTGCGACTACGTTTGTTATCTCTAATTGGCACGGATGACCACGCATATTTAATTGGCATACTTTGGCGAACTATCTTCAATTGCTTTAGCACATATATCACAATATTTCTCAATTATTACCGCTCCCTCAGTATCGTACTTGACCAAGTTGGTTGCAGGTTCTCCGCATCCAACACAGAATCTTGAATTCTTTTCATTGCTTGATGTAAATGGCTCAATGCTTTTTAGTGTCTTTTCTAACAAATTATATTTTCACTAATTATGTAGAAAGAATTTACATATAAACTAAATAAAACGTCATTGGTCAGTCTGTTTAAAAATTCAGATTAAATACCACTATCTTGATTTTTCTTAATTTCTATTGATACCCTGTCACCGACTTTCAGGCCCATGTCTTCATACTCTCTCATACTTAACTTGAATGTGAGTGAATCGCCAAGACCACCGCCACCCA
>DATBHO010000098.1:0-3538 GCA_036557405.1 Nitrososphaeraceae archaeon | reverse complement strand
CTCTTATTTGCATTAGCACTTTTAAGATCATCTTTAACAAATTGATATTGATCCGACGAAACATTATAGGGTATTAACGAATTTTTAGGAGTTGCCATTGCTAGGAAATGAACATTTCCATAGTCAAATGAATAGTATGGTTTGGTAAGATTAAAATGTTTTAAATATAGATTATATGCGCCAAAACCATGGGATAGATCGTGTTCTCCAAAAGAAATCATAAATTTACTATTGTTCTCTAATGGTTTTATCATATCAAACCAACAATTCGGGTTCCTTTTATATGCCAGATCCCCCAATGCTAGTGCTAGCTCTGGTTTCTTAAAAGCCATAGATTCAATCGTTTTATTTGCCTCAGCATTGCAACCAAAATCTCCAGCAGCTACAAAATTAAATTCATTTGACTTTGAACTGCCTGTACTATTATCATACGCGTGAGCAAAGCCTAGCAGGGAAATAAGTGAAAAAGAAACCAAGATAATATAATACAATAAAGTATTGCAAGGGTCCCAAGAGTTTCTTGTTAACAGACTAAAAATGAGAATTTTCATTGTAGATTAACAACACATGAAAAAGCAAAAGCAATCGTAAACATTGTAAATTCTAACTATAATCGCAAAAAGCAAAGTATGTCTAATGCAGTTAGGATTAATTTGAAAAAAATTATTACTTCTAAATATCAAATGTAAGTGTAAGTATGTTTCTCACGATATATATTATATGATACAAGTATCTAATTAAATCAGCACAGCCCTCGGTCATATTCCCTTGGATCAAGTCTATTCCTTGCTTCAAAGTGAAAGAGCGATAGTACTTTATTTAGTAATATAGTTATTAATAGTAATACTCACAAATAACATGTTCCGATCTAAAATTAGTATCCAATATAGGAACGGGTTAACATACGAGTTGACAATTTTTTGTCTCAATGGTATATTGAGCAGAGTAACAATTTAGTTATTATTTATATGGCAATGACTTAATTATAGGACCGAGATTAGTTATAGCATCTTTTACCGGAAGCTTTGTAGAATAGATCAATAGAGTGTTAGGTCCGCTGATATCTTTTTGTACTGACTTGGTGACAAAATTCTGCTCTGAAAGAATTTGAAATCCCGCTTTGGAGAGCTTCGATTTACAATCAGTCAGTAGGTTAGTTGGACACATGAATCCACCTGCAGTAAGCGGACCATTGGACTTCTGAGATGTTACAATTATTTTTCCTTCCATAGGCGGACTAAATTGTTTGTCCGAGATACTATAAGGGGATCCAGAAGCACTTAGTGTTTTAGTATCGGACCCCTCTGGGAATTTTACTGGAATGGTGGTCCATATTGTGTTTCCATCTTTATCTTTTACTATTCCCACATGTATGTGATTCGGATCATCATGTACAAAGGCTACTTCACTGCCTTGTGGAATTTCCAGAGTATTTGGAAGGTAATTAGGATTTTTTGGGCTTATTGTCTTTTGATCTGTTGATGGATGGTGGGCTTCGTCTGGAATAAATATAATTACACCACTTACTGAAGGAGGTAATTTCATGGTTCCGCTATCAAAAACAGATTGTGCAGTTGGAATTGAATCGGTGCTAGAAATATTTGTAGATGTGTTCCTCTGGTCAGTAGACAAATTTGTTGATGCAGTCATATTGCCAGAAGAATTGCTTCCAAATGTAGAACCTAATTCAGCGTATACAGTCGAACTCTGATTACCCAATAGTAGAATTGATGTTGTAACTAGAAGACATAGAAGGTACAGTTTCATTAGATTCAATTTGTACTGTAATTCTCAAGAGGGTTGTTAAATAAATGATGTGGTACAAGTGTCTACATAATGTCCATTCAACGTACTGTTTTCTGTAATTCCAAATGTATACAGGAACTTGACAAGCGATCTTTCTAATTAGTGCCCAATTATCCGTATAATACTAGGTTTTCTTCACTATGGCTAAAAAAAATAGAACTAAAATAGATAGTGCCATGGAAGGCAATATAATGTCAGTATATGGATTGTCCAAGGATAATGCATATTCTAAGTACTCATATAATAGAAAAATACCAAAGAGAAGAAACGCTACAATGGCATATAGTAGTTTTCTGAAGTGTGTATTGCGGTAGGCTGAAATCGATAAGGCAACCAGTAAACCGGCGAAGACAGTACCTGCCACATATAGGATCCCTTCCACCAAGTCAAATAGTCCATTTCTAACAAAAAAAGGCTCCAAAATATTTACAACAACTAATTATTTTCGTCAGATAGAGACAAGAACATTTCAACCAATCTGTTGCTCCATTTATTCCAGAGACTTGGATGGTGAGTCTTTAACAATTCCAAAATGTATTTAGAATCAATCGAATTATCTTGAATTTTGTATCTCTTGTACTTTCCTTCCCTAACTTCGTCTATTAGATCTAAATCAATTAAGCGCCTAACATGCCAGTTTATAGAAGGTGCCGATATCCTCAATTTTTTTACGATGTCAGTTTGTGTAGGATTTTTTTGCTCAATGACAAGCAAAATAATCTCTCTTGGCGTTTCTTGATTTAATATACGGAAAAGTAACTTTTCATGATCTTGATAGGCTCCTGACTTAAAATGAACTTTGTATAGACCTTCTCTACTTGAGGTAATCTTTCCGCTTTTTTGAAGCTGATAAGCATGATACTGAACTGAGCCCATCGAGATGGACAATTCTTTTCTTATCTGTCGAAGATAACACCCAGGATTTTTTTGAATAAAACTTAAAATCCGTTCCTTGGTTGTCTCTGATTCATTTTGTAATTTGCCAAATCACCTCGCTAAGTGTAATTCCATAACAGGCAGGGTATGTTGTAGTAAATTCTGTTATTTAATCCATTCATATTGCACCATATACCATGAAGTAAATCTTTGATTTCTATGATAAACCGCTTATTACCTCGTATTAGATTCCTTAGATTAGTTGTTGTTGAATAGTATTCACATAGTGTTAAAAAAAACAACCTGCTATCTATAAATGCCGGTTTTCCTTCCACGGATATAATTAAGTACCGAGAACCCCAATCAAGAAAGCTGGTACTCCAAATGCAACAGGAAGAACATTACTTGGGTTGAGATTTAATTTTGGTAATACTTCAAGTTTGATTCTAGAGCTAACGATAGGAGGTGAATAAGGATTTTTGTTTTCATTAAAGAGAACAGAAATTGTGTATTCACCTGCTTTAACAAGTCTTACATCCCATTCTAATGGAAGCGATTGACCAGGATTGATTGGCGGAATGTAAAGTCCTTTTTCCACACTCCAGTCTTCCAGATCAACTGGAATCTTATCTTTAACATCAACTATTGAAATGTACGCAATACCATCTATACTTCTATTATCACCAGTTTTATCAGACTTGAGATAGTTCAAGTTTGCATTGATAGTAATATATTTACCAACAAGTTGCTTAAAGTTTTGAGAAGTATTAGAAATATTTACTCTCAACGTATTTTTACTTGAGGATGAATTCAAGCTCGGCGAAGTTAATTGAGAAAATGCTGGATTGTCGAGTGA
>DATBHO010000097.1:0-12515 GCA_036557405.1 Nitrososphaeraceae archaeon | reverse complement strand
CTGGTGCCCTTCGGATTTGGAACCATTGGGGTCAACAAATCCTACGTAAACGGAAGGACTTCCGTCGTGGACCATTTCAATCTTTGAAAGAATAAATTCCTTTTTCATTTATAAACAAGAATTAATACGGCTGTTTTATATTTTTTAAAATAGTACCAGTGGACTTTAAAGAACAAACAAAATTACGATATGATTCTCCAGCAAGTAATATGTCTCCTTTTTGTATTACTTCCAATACCAATATTATTCAAATTTCAATTATTAATGCTCATCTATATAGTCGATAAATTTATTTAATATTCATTATACAACTAACTGGATGCTTACTAGCACTTCAAAATATATCACCATTGCTACCGTACTTTATCTGGTTGCATTTTTTGCTTTTGCTTCAGGATTGGTAAATTCGATAATTGAAGGTAGTCGATCAAGAGGAATTATTATTCCGTCAAGATCAATACAAACTATAGGTGAAACTACTGTGACAGTTGTGATACTATTTATGGGTATGTTTGGCGCATATTTGCTTTATAGTTCAGGTAAAGCAGCATCATCAAAGAGTCAATGGGGATTTTTAATTGGAGGATTTATGGTCCTGCTTATTTCATTGATTGTCGGTTTCAGCATTATTAAGATTAAAATGGGTGGTTAAGGCCATCTTAGAACCTTATCTTTCAGTATGAGATTTTTTTGATTTGTTTTTGGATTTCCGAGAATTGTAATTGAGAGATCATTAAGATTACTAATTTTAACGTAAAAATTCAGTGAACTTTTCTTGCTAAGAAGTCTATTACTTGTTATCACTTCCCTTCTCTTATATCGAATCATGCTCGTTACCAGAAATGGTATATTGAAGTATGATGTATGTTTTAAAATCATCATAAGAACAAAGTAAAGTAATCGGCTTAAATTTCCAATTTTTAGTTTATTATTTGAGTTTGGTGTCATTTTATTATAAAAAAGATTGTAAAATGAATTAATAGAATCAAAAATAATTAGTGAACATTCATTCATTGATTTTATTATATCAACTAAGATAGCATCCAATATGCCTTCAGATGGGAGATAAATTTTCAAAGCGTTAGAGCTGGACTGGAAAATATGATGATCTATTTTTTGTATTTCCTCGGAAGGAATCAATCCAGCTTTTAAGTAGGAAGTAAATGCGGCGTCAAGGTCCAAATAAACTATCTTATTGTGCTTGAGATTAGCAAATTGATTTTGATACTCTGATATTATTGATGAGATTAGACATATTTTTGCAAAGGTATCATCATAAACTAGAGTATTAAATCCACGGTTATCGAGCAATTCAGAAATCATGATATTTATTATAATGTATTATTAAAAGGGGTAATAATGGATTATGATGAATTTAATGAAAAAGATCTAGAATCAATACGAAAAGATTTTCCAGTTACGAAAAAAAAGATCTATATGAACTGCGGATCGTTTGCTCCAATGCCGTTATCCACAATAAAATCAATTACTGATTTTCTAGTGAGATGCTCAGAAGAGGGACCTGACTCTACCTCTGTTCAAGAATATATCACATCGCTCATGAAAGAGCTTCGAATACTTTTAAGTCAGTTCATAAACTGTGAGCCCGAAGAGATAGTCTTCACTCAAAGTACAACTGAGGGGTTAAACATTGTGGCGTCAGGTATCGCGTGGAAAAAACAAGACGTAATCATTGCACGAGGTGGTCTTCATGAACATTATGCTAATTACTTTCCCTGGTTGAATATTTCCAAAAAATTTGGTGTCAAACTGGAGGAAATTACTATTGATAATAAGGGCTTCTTTGATCTGGACATGATTGATAAAATTGCAAAAAACAAGAATTCAAAACTGATAACCCTAAGTCATGTTCTTTATAATAATGGTGCAATAATGCCTGTTGAAGAAGTAGGCAAAATTGCAAAAAAGTACAACATGCTGTATTCGATTGATGCTGCCCAATCACTGGGTACAATTAATGTAGATGTAAAAAAAATAGGATGTGATTTTCTGGCTTTTCCTGGTTTCAAGTGGATATGCGGACCGCCTGGTATTGGAATCTTTTATTGCAAAAAAGAATCCTCCGAATTGCTAACTCCCAAGTATATTGGAGGAGAATCGGCAATTATTACCGAAGAAAATAACTTGGTTTATGTTGATTCTCCACAAAAATTTCAAACTGGTTTTAGAAACTATGTGGGTATCGCTGGACTTGCGTCTTCATTAAAATACATACAGCGTTTGGGCACTAATACAATAAGGAAGATGAATATGAAAGTAGCCAATGGAATAATTGAACATCTAAAGACAATTTCTGGTGTCTCTATATTCGGACCTGAAGACGAAAAGCTTAGAACATCCATAGTATCTTTTGCCATAGATTCCATAAATCCAAACAATATGGTATCTACTTTACAGGAGAAGGGAATAATTGTTGCTGAGCGGGACGTTGTTGGAGGTGGAAGGAAGAAAGCAGTGAGAGCCTCACCACATTTCTTCAATATATCAAATGAGGCATCAGAACTTGTTGAAAATATTAGGGTTATTCAGAACATATTGGGTTG
Source organism: Nitrososphaeraceae archaeon (assembly GCA_036557405.1). GTDB lineage: Archaea > Thermoproteota > Nitrososphaeria > Nitrososphaerales > Nitrososphaeraceae > TA-21. Next base: position 9,951 of record DATBHO010000097.1, on the reverse strand, counting down.
ATTCTTTTTATCTTTTCCCGACTGGCCTTCGATTACTATCATCGTTAGCGTGGACCTAACCTTATCTATTCTTCTGACATGCCATGTTATCGTTTCTCTAAGCTTGTCCATAGTATCTGCAGAAATCTTTACGATAATATCATATACACCATATACTCCACTTACTTCACCTACCCCAGGGAGCTTCTTAATTTCTCGTAATATTTCCTCCTCAGAACCAAGATCACAATTTATTAAAACATAAGCTGTTGGCATACTACACTATAGTTTTAGGGAGTATTAAAACTCGATGTAAATTTAACGTCTTCAACATAACTATTGCCGAATTTGAGATATCGCTTGTAACGTATACTTTATTTTTACAACTCAAACATTCTTCTCTAGAGCAATGGCTCTTATCGGGGACCCGGAGGCTCCTGATAATTTCAGTGGAGTCATTATCAACGTAAAATATTGGCAATTTAATTTATTCAAATTACACAAGTTTTCCACAATAAGTATTTCTCTAGACAATAATATTTTGTGTACGGCAAAACTTCTTTCCGATCCCCTATCAATACTGGGCGAATCTATACATACTGCATTTATTTTCTTAGTGATCAGATATTTCGCTGCATCTTCTGCAAGTCCTGGACTATGACTAAAAAAATAATCCTTATCTAATTCATTCTCCCACAAAGTGGAAAATACAATGGTGTCTCCTTGTCTTATGCTAACCTTTGATGCTTTTATTTCATCTGCAGTAATTAGCTGATCTGGTCCTTTCTTTAGCTTGATTAGAATAGCATTAGAAATGAACCTCCCAACTGATATTTTGTCGATTGTTGAGGCATTGCTTGCAAAATGAGACGGAGCATCCATATGAGTTCCGGTGTGAGTACTCATAAAGATCACCTCTGAATCATAATTATGCACATCCATTTTAGTCCAAGTAATAAATTTGGGCAATGGGGAACCTGGAAAGACTTTTGTATCGTTTCTCACTTCTCTAGTTAAGTCTAATATCATCGATGAGAATATGGTTAAGATTTATTCATATCTCTTTTGCCTTTACGATTTGATCTCATTATTCCATTTATAATGATAATACTCAAAAATCCAAACGAGCCCATTAACATGTAGAAGACCCCTTGATGAGCTATTTCAGTAAATTCATCTATGATCGTTTCTATTGCCATTTGAAGTGAGGATAGAATAGCTAGTTAACAAATAAAATTTTTGCTATATCAATATCATTTCAACTTATTGGTCAACAATTAATATTGATAAATGATAGAAACTTAAAAAATTAGTGTTGTTCTTAATTTTATGTCATGGCATTATTACCCTTGTTCTGTTTTTAACCAGTCCAAGTTCGATTCCTCTAATTGCACACTGCTTTCTAATAATTTGCCTTGCTCTTCTTGCAGCTTCAATTTCGTTGATTGAATTTGTTCTCAAAAATTGTATCAACAACTCTTCGTAAAGTTTTTTTGCTCTCTCTTCAGAAAATTCCTTATAGAATTTTTTACTTCTTGATTTATTTGTTATTTTTTTATGTCTCTCATCTTCTGTAATTAGCTGATTGAATCCCTTTAGTTCAGCGTACTCTATTTTACAATCATGACAATTTTCATCAAAAAAATCCTTGTGAATATTACATGGAGACAACTGAGTAAATTATAGAAGGTTAGACTTAAGAAAGTATATGTAAAATAGAGTATATTAATGAAATATTACGTTGCATTTTTGGCAACCTTAAATTTGACAAGTTTGGTAATTAGCAGGTACAGAAGCGATGAGGCTATCAAACTTGGTATTGTGGAGCCCATCGTTGGGATCTGTGAGACATATATCGGGGAAAGTTGAGAAAGTAGATAATATAATATTGCTCCAATAGACCATGCGACGATAGCAGGACATCCAATCTTGATCAGCTTGTTACCATTACCATATATCATGTCATTCTGATATTTGCCGCGCTTAACTACGAAATAATCTGTCAATAAGACTCCAAATAGCGGAATAAATAGCGCTCCTATCAACAGCAAAAATTGTTGATACCCCTCTATTGATACAAAAACAGATAGAACAGTGCTTAGGGCAGAAAATCCTATAATTAGATAACGTTGATTTAGGTTATGAAATATGCTTTGTGAAGAAATTGCTGCAGAGTATATATCTGCAAATGCATTATCCACCTCGTCGACAATCATAACCAGAAGAATAAATCCGAATAAAATTGCCTGAATTGAAATAATGATTGATGAAACGTCTCCAAGCCCCAATAATAGTCCTCCAAGATAAAAAATGATATTTGTTATCGAAAATCCAATTAAAGTACCCATAAAGGCACCCCTGCTCGTCTTTGCAAATCTATTATAATCTGAAACGAGTGGCATCCAAGAAATTGGCATAGCAATTACAAGATCGAGAGCAACAAAGAACGACATATCTTTACCAACCGCGGATGTGTAAATTGGAAGATTTTGGGATAACAGTGAAACTAAAATTACTATTGAAGAAGCGTAAACAATCCATATTGCGAACTTTGATAACCATTGTTTTACTAAAAACAAGGGTCCGAATATACCAAACAGCATAATAACTATCCCAAATATGATATTCCACAAAAAAGTAACGTGCAAATTTGTTAAATTTTGAGCAGCCTTTGATAGTATTAAAATTTCAAATGTGGTCCACCCAATAAGTTGTATTATATTTAATATTGCGGCAAGATATGAACCATACAATCCAAATGCCGGCCTTGTTCCAATAAGGGATGGAATAGCATGATCGCTTCCTATTTTTCCCGCTAGTGACAAAAGTATGGAACCAGTAATTGAGCCGATTATTATTGCAAGTAATGCGTAATAGAAAGGAGCCTCAGATAGAAACGATCCTGCAGAAAAAACTAACAAACCAACTCCTAGGCTAGACCACAAAATGAAATAGTCAAAACCTCCGAGGATTCTGTGTTTGGGAGGAACCGGATCGATTCCCCACTGTGGCAGATTGGGTACCAACTGGTGTTGATTACTAATTTTTTATAAATATAAATTTAGTCTAACATGCGGAGAAATCGCTACTAAGCAATTTATTTATCAAGTAGGAGATAAAGAGCAGCGAGCACAAAAGATAGAGCATTATTGCGATAAGTGTGTAAAAAGATGACTAAAAAAAGAAAAAGGGTTGTCTATCCTGAAAGTAAACAAATGTAGGGTAATAACTGCTTCCATTTTTTTCTATACAAAGAAAGGATAGTAAGGTAAATCACTGGTGGGCCCTGAAAGAAGTTTAATTTCAGACCCACCAGAGAATGAAAACGTAGTTGCGTATAGGACAGAGTCTTGTTAATTTATGGTCAACAAATTATAAAAAGCAAACTAGTTTGAAGGATCGAAAGATGATGTCAGTTCAAGCACATATGCTGACAAATTAAGATTCTCTTAACGTTACCTATTAGGAGTACAAATATTTCTTCGATAATCTTCCAAGAAATGAAAATATTTTTATAGTTACCAAATCCAAGAAGAGTTATAAATTAACAACTGATGGGAGGAGTTAATTTGATTGAATGAACAAGAGACAACCAATTTCCCACCAGTTGTGTGTTTGGCGTTGTATTTTTCGGCACTACATATTATAAAAGGTGTTTCGTAGAAAGTTCACGTAGAAAGTTATAAGAATTTATGAATTGAGAGACTATATTTGTATCCAAACTCTAACGCTTTTAGGATGATATCTTTATTCTCTTAATTCAATGTTCATTAACCAATTCCAATTAGGTTCAAAGCAACAAAACATAAAATAATTTACTGGTGGGAAGAATCGTAGTTATGGCAAACCCAGTTTCCCACCAGTTTTTGAAACAAGCCTTGGCTATTTTACGGACAATATAATATTAAAGATTTCAGTAAACCGGCGGGTTAGACTTGGTTAGGATCCGGTTTCCCGCCAGTCCAATAAGATGCTAACAGAGTGCATAATATACCTGCAATTTAGTATAAAGCATTTTAGTAAATACCGGTGGGAAAAGTGGAGTTGATAAGAGAATCCCACCGGCCAGTGTCTAATTGTTTTAGGAAGTACTCAAACTTACCAAATTAAATATAAGAAGTTGCCTTACCTAAGTTTACTCGAAAAAAATAACAAAAGATATAAAAACGAGTATTAAGCAACTGATGGAAAACCGGTTGGTGATGAACAAGAAACAACCGAGCCACCAGTTGCCTGTGTTTAGGGATTTATAATTGGTGGATTCTTATATATAAAGAAATTGAAAAGTGAAAAAATGCATACTATTTCATATTCTGAGGAAATTTCTTAATTGCTTATAATGTTCAAATATAATAGACATTAATATTGGATGAATTAAAACAGGTAGACAAAAAAGAGAAAAGGGAATTTTAGCAGACTTTTACGGGTTTACCTTGTTCGTTGATCTCCGTATGACAAGTATCTTTTTGAACATCGTAAGTCATCGTCACAGTACATATCTTAGTTTTTCCTGATTCTACTTTAGCATTGTCGCATTCTCCAGATTTGACAGTATTATAGTTATTATATTGAAGTGGTTGGATATCATAACTTGCTCCAGGTTTTATTGGAATCATAGTACCTTGTGTATTTCCATTAAACTCTTTACCATTGAAATTTACATCATTTGTGTTTATTTTATACTTAAAGTTTCCAACTGGAGTATTACCTTCGACTTTAACAAATACCTTTAATGGTGGTAAGCGTATTGTAATATCACAAATATCTTTAGTATATGGAGGAAGGCCATTATCTTCAATTTGTCCGTAACACCAGCCCGTGGGAACAAGTTCTTGAAGATTAGGAGTTACCCTATATTCGACCAAATATCCTGTTTCATTTTTAATATAAACTCCCCAACTAACAGACCCTCCCATCTTTACTCTTGTACTTTCTTTTCCTAGAACATCTAAGATCCACGGTTGACTATAACCGCTCAATACGTCTGTCAATACGTCAAATTTAAAGTCAGAGGCTTTAATGCCGGGCGCAGGAGCATGTATATAAACCACTAAGCGAGGCCACTCTGCAATTTGAACATAACAGGTTTTATGGTCTCCAAAAGACATGGAACCCTGGCAGCCGAAAGGGTCAACACCCATAATATATGGTTTTTTATTAAAATCATTGTCATAATATGGTTTTCCATCAAGACCTGGGCTATAGTCTAGAGGAGATACCTTTACCTCGTATTGACCAGGATCAAGTGCTACATTGTACTTAGGATTAGGTCCTAGGTTGCGATTGGCAGTATTAAAAATGATTTTTGACGCTGTTGGGTTTTTTCCGTCAATTTCAATTGCAAATTTTTTTTGTCCCTCTATTTTTGATTTAACACTAATGGAAAGTAACGCTTTTGCCACAGGTGGAGGATTCTTTGTAATATTTGTATCTAAACTAGAATCCTTACTGTTCTCAGAAGAGCCTTTACCATCATTTATTGTTCTAATTTCATTATTTACATTTGTATCAGATCTAGATTGATTCCCTAAACTATTACCTAGTGTACTGGATCTTTCATTTCCCCAAGAATTAGTTGCAGTAGATAATACTAAAAAAGTAACAGCAGATAAAATTGTCAGTAGTTTAAATCCTTTTTTTAGTATTATTAAATTCAAAATTGAACAAAGTATGAGTGTTCATGTATAAATGGATATTGATGTGCTCAATTGCTCAAGTGATTAATGCTTCCATTCCCAGAAACATAAAAGCGAATTAAATAAACAATTTCGCTCAAGTTCCTTGTACTGCTACCGCAATCATCAACAAAATCGAGCCTAAACAAATGTAGGGTATTCATAATATTCGAAAGGATCAGTGTATCCATATACTGCGATCGCTTTAGGGTAATTCCAATTCAATACTGAAAAGAATATTGCAAGAAATACTGCTACTGCAATTAGAATTAGTATTGCCACTACCACTTTGTCAGATGCAGTTATCATTTGCTATTCCCACTTTCAACTGGTGCTAAAGGAATCTTATTATCCATTGCTTCCATTTTTTCTATTGGTCAAAAAAGATAGACAGAATTCTTAAATATACACTTAATAAGCATTTCCTCTATATTTTATTTATAAAGTTCTATTAACTTCTAAATATAAATCAATAAAGCTAGATAATTGTCAAAATCAGATGAAACAGGACTAAGTGGAAAAATCAAACAAATATCATAAATTTTTTTGATAATGTTAATATGCTAAAACTGCCTATATTATATCATGTCCATTTGTATAATGTGTCTCAAGGTATATGAGGAAAAAAATGTAAATCTTCAACGAAAAATAGTAAATGATAAGGATTTTTGCAATGATTGTTGGATAGAAGTAATGAATATTGAATAAAATCAGTTAGATTGAATATTTTTGGGTATTGAGATTACACATTAAGCATTCCAATTTTTCTTCTTAACATCATACTCCTCTCTTGAATATTTGATTGTTGCGGGATGGCCCATTACAACAACATTTGGAGGTACATCTTTTGTTACAACTGCTCCCATAGCTACTACACTGTTTTTTCCAACAGTTATTCCAGCCCTGAATACGGCTCTTCCTCCAATTATTGCCCCGTCCTCCACGATAACTCCTATCATTTTTGGACTCATTGGGTAGGGATCGTTCGTAAAAGTAACACATGGACCAATGAATACATTTTTTCCGATTGTAGTTAAAGGGGGGATATAAACAGAACCTTCAATTCTTGTATTGTCTCCTATTTTTACATTATAGTCTATGTGTACGAGTGAACCAATAGATACATTATCACCTATCCAAGTATTGTTACCAATGTAGCTAAAATGCCAGATCTTTACATTCTTTCCTATTTTTGCAGTTTCTGAAACAAAGTTTATCAAGTTATTATTGTGCCCTTCCATAGTTAGTCCTCTATAATTAGTATCATACTATATCTACATTCAATTTATAATTCCGGCTTAATTTCTCGTAATCCACTACAAATGCCATGGTCTTCCACTTTCTATGATTTTGCTTGGAATTTTTTCTCGCCATTTTTGTAAAAATTCAATATCTTTTTCTTTGTCGCGAAGCTCATCTGGTAGCATAACTGGGATTTCTTCAATAATAGGATAGAACCTTGAACACTGCGAGCAAAAAAGTATTCCCTCACTTATGAGATTGTCATTAATACTTGAATCCTTAGTAGTATCAATTTCAAACAATTCTAATGGATAGCATTTATCTATAGGACATGCTAGGATGTCCAGCATTGATCGTCTCATCATAGGTTCTTGGCTGAGACATCTTATTATTTTTTCATTTCAGTTCTAGGTAAATTGGTGAACCTGTTTCACTTGAAAGAAGGGCTGCCTCAGCAACTTTTGTAACATTTGTAGCTTCTTGAGAAGTGACAACTGGTTGTTTCCTCTTCCCTCCTATTACGTCAATAAAACTCTGTAATTCTAATACTAGTGGCTCTTGAAACTGTTGTCTCCTTGGAATAATAGTTGCGTCACCATGATCAATTCTTATCTCTTGGGTGATAAAATCACCAGTTACAGTGCCTTCCGTACAAACTGCAGAAAAGGTTCTAACTTTCTTTGGTGTCACCCAATTTGATGCAATTATCGCAACCCTTTGGTCCTCAAACCCTAACATTATTGTAGCAAAGTCCTCAAACAAATGGAATTTTTTACCCGCTCTAGCAAAGACCATTTTTGGAAGCTTTCCAAATAGATACATTGCAGTATCAATGTCATGAACGGATGTATCATATATCACACCTACATCCTTAATGTGCAGCGGCATCCTGTTTTCCCTGTGAAATTCCATCATCAAAAGATCACCGTACTCTTGTTTCTCAATTATGTTCTTTAGATCCTGAACAGCAGGATTGAATCTTTCAACATATCCACATGTTAATATTACCTCGGCCTTATCAGACAATTCCATCATCTCATCACATTCTTTAGATGAAAATGAAAGAGGCTTTTCCACAAATATGTGACAACCATTTTTGATTGCCTCCCTAACTACTGACAAGTGAGATTTAGTTGGTGTGCATATTAAGCAAGCGTCCAACCCTATTTCACTGGAGAAAAGATCTTTTATTGATGAATAAAATTTTGTATCATATTTTTTTGCTATTTCTTTTGCACGATCAATTGACACATCACAAACAGCTTCAAGGACTCCCATATTATGGAGAACTCTAACATGGTTCTTACCCCAACCGCCTACTCCGATCACACCAATTTTTAGTCCTAAGTTCTTATTTCTTACCAAGTGGGTGTTAGCCATCCGATAAATTTTTCTGATTTTCCAAACACGATCTTCTCATAATTTTCCCTAATACTTTTTGTCAGCATACCCTCCTTTCCACTTCCAACTACAATTCCATCAATCTTTGTAATCGCAATTATTTCAGCTGCAGTTCCAGTTAGAAATATCTCTTCAGCTAGATACAATTCTGTTCTAGAGATTGGGCGTTCTACAACTTCATATCCCAGCTCCTTTGCAATTATTATGGCAGTATTTCTTGTGATCCCCTCTAATATAGAATCTGATAATTGTGGTGTGTGAAGTTTTCCATCTCTAACGATAAAAAGATTTTCGCCAGACGCTTCACTAACACATCCATTTCTATCTAGGAGTATAGACTCATCATATCCATTTCTCCTGCATTCTTGAGTTGCTAATACTGAATTAAGATAATTTCCAGAGGCCTTTGCCATTGGGGGCATAGACTCATCATCAATTCTCCTCCAAGAAGAAATACATGCAGAAATGCCGTCGCCACTAAAATATTTCGCAAAAGGAAATATTATGATGGTTGTATGTGTTGGAGAATTCTTTGTAACATTCAGATCAATTCCATGTAGGCCAACAAAAGTTAAGGGTCTAATGTAACACGATTCCTTTAGAGCATTTTTTCGTATTAGTTCTACTGTGGCATCACAAAGTTCATCAATCGAAAATTTTGTTGTAAAGGAGTAAACATTGGCTGATTTATGTAATCTCTCCATATGATCTTTAAGCCTGAATATATACAAATTATCATCAGATGAATATGCACGTATTCCTTCGAAGACCGCCGTACCGTAATGTAGGGCATGTACAAAAATGGGAACTTTGGCTTCCTCCCATTTCAGATACTGCCCATCGAACCAGACTAAGTCTACAGCCTTATCCTTCATAATGGCAAGTCAATATTTGGATAATAAAAGTATTCAAATCTTCTGAATGAGGACATCTAATTCAGCATACCCTCTGTAGGGAGCTTCATTCCAAATATTTTGATAGTTTTGTCTATCGATTGGGCAAATTTTTCAACTATATCCCAATTCTCCATAATTATATGGGCTATAGACTCTGGGACCATTTTTCGCCACGATTCTCCAGAAGCCTTTTCAATGTCTTGATCTTTGTGATGATTATTGTAATTATTATGGTCCGATCTGTCCAAACTGGTGTTTAAATTTGTGTTTACTTCGGACTTATCAAGGTTCTCAAGAGCTTCTTTGTATAACAATTCCTTTACGGTTGATGAAGATATTTCTAGTCTTGTCGCCTTGATTGGATGAAGATTATAGAGCCGCAAAGCTATTCTTTCAGCCGCGTCCCCTGTATAAGATATAAATCGATCCTCCCGAACATCGTTCAGAATTCCATTTCGCAATGACCATGAATATGGTGATAGAATTGGAGGAAGATATTTGATAAATGGAGAGACGAAACTGTAATTGGGCAAAATATCTATCCAATCATGACCATCAAACATGCTAAGTAGCATCTTCTTTCTTAATTCATAAGGAAATGGAAAAGTTCTTGTGTTTATTTCTCTACCTTGTTTCAAAAAAACTACTGGGAAAACATAGACATGATAACGTTCAGCTAGTTGAGAAATTATTTTTTCATGAGCCTTTGTTATTGGATTTAAATGGGCAAGATAAAGAGCTGCAATTTTTTCCAATTA
>DATBHO010000096.1:0-4189 GCA_036557405.1 Nitrososphaeraceae archaeon | reverse complement strand
ACTGTAGGTAAGTGCTTTGACTTAGGTGGACCAGAAATAATGTCATATATTGATATGATTAGACGATATGGAATAATGCTTAACAAATCTGTAAAGATTATAGTTATACCTTTTCTTACTCCTAGATTATCTTCGTACTGGGTTGATCTTATTACTCCTGTTAAGGCTTCATTAGCTAGACCATTGGTAGATAGTCTGAAGCATGAGGCAACTGTAGAAGATGAATCACTAAGACACATTATTCCATTTCGACTCAAAACTTTTGAGGAGTCAATAGATTTGGCAAAAAAGAAAGAAAAGAGGCAGACAAATAGCGTTACTCGCAGAAAAGAACGGGTTACTCACTCTATTAGTAACAAAATTTTGTTTTTATCGCTAGTATTACTAGCGATAAATGGGCCTGCTTATTACCTGATAAATGTAAGACCAGAAGTATTAAACACTAATTGGCTTGTTTTGAGTGGATTATGGTATTTTGGGATTGCGTTTTCAATATTTTTTATCCGAAATGGAGCAAGATTGGGTGCCATAATTGCAGGTATTATTGGATGGATTACATTAGCATTTTGGTTAATTGATAGTATATACACAATGTCAGGAAATCCTCTTATAGCTATTTCCTCTTCTTTAGAAGTAACTATCAGAAATTTGATAAGCGTATTTGTAGCTGCATTGGTTGTTGCGTCTTCTCACAATGTTTTCCACAAAATACGGGTATATGGATTATGATAGTAAGTAAAAAATATACATATTTTATAAGCTAGTATGTCGATAAAGATAAAAATCCAATTATTTTTATTTAGCACTATGTCTTATTTTTACCCATTATTTAAATAGTATTTTGAGTCATTTAATTAGTTGGTATATATACGAAGAAAAAAGGTAAAGGGTATTGATTATGCATATATAGTAAAGAGTGTATGGGACCAAACAAATTCTTCTTCAAGACAAAAGACAGTAAAATACCTAGGGAGAGCGTCATCAATTACAGAAGAAATGATCCCCATAGAATATCGCAGCGATCCTTCCATAATTTCGTTCATAACACGTTACGGCCGTATAGATAAGGAAAAAAATGAATCTTTGACTCGAAAACTAAGTCAAAATCTATTTGAAATGCTATCTGCTGGAGATCTACACAGCGTAATCAAAATTTTCGATAAATACGTAAATCTGTTTGGCACAATGCAATTCTTTGATAATATGCTAAAACCAATAATGTACGAAATTGGAAGGTTATGGGCCGAAGAAAAACTCGATATTGCTACAGAGCATATTTGCGTTAACACTGCAAATGCATTAATAAAAGTAATAAATGAAAGGCAATCCAAGCCTGCTACCAAAAATAAATGGAAGGTGTTTATTTGTACACCAAATGGTGAATTGCATAATTTAGCCTGTAATATTCTTGAATCTATCTTGTTATCAAAAGGGTATAAGGTTTATAATGCCTCCCCATCACTCCCTGCAGATTCCATAATACATTCGTTAAGTAATATCCAACCTGATGCCGTCTTAATATCCGTAACTTTGGAAGATAATATTCAAACTGCTAAAAACTTGATTAGAAAAATCAGGACGGAATTTTCTTCATTGCCCATTATTGTGGGTGGAATGGCATTAAATAATGCAAATAAACTTGCAGGCTTTGATACAATTGATACTACAGTTATTAGGAATTTTTCGCTTGTTGATGTCATAAAATCGGTAAGAATTAAAGTAATGCCAACGTTACATGCTTAGCGAAAATCTAATCTGGTAAAATCATTGCATTTTTGAACCTATATATATTTATCAATGGTAAGAAGTTAGGTTTGGAAATAACGCTATTCTTCCCGTATATCTGGCTAAAGGCTAAGTTGGTTGTTGGTAAAGAAACCTGACAATGCCAAAGACTAGCTATACTAGTATGTCCAGATTTCTTGGACTATGACTACCAACAACCTGTGTTTTGGCTGCTGTTACGGCAAGACAAAGTATGGTTCTTCTACTATTTATTGTCTATGCCAAATTAGCTTTGATTTAGGCACTAGATATATCTTTGAACAAATTAACTAGTTCGATCGCTCCACATGTACTGCTCCGTTTCTTTTCCATTCATATTAAATGTAGTTGATGAACTGTATCTCATGTGATTTACAAGTTTTATACCTCTCCTAGTGGTAACTCAATGTATTTCTTAAAATATGTTAAATAGTACTAAAATAATGGCTATTGTAACTTACAATATGGGCTAAGAAAATTGTCATCAAAAGATCAAATTAATCGAATAAAACATTTAATCTACTCTTCAAAGGAACCAATTGTTCAGATCGCAGCTATCGATGCACTAGCAGAATACGGAGAACAAGCTATAAACGCCATAACAGAAATCATTAGCTCAACTAATATAAGCGACCAAGTTAGAACATACTGGTCAAATATTATCAAAAATATCAGGAAAGAGTCTTTGGGTTGAGTCGCTAGCAATTAATCGATACATTTATCATTTTATAGTGCATTATTAGTTATTCGAGAATTACCACTCATAAAAACCGTATCTCTTTGCGTTAGATATTAATAACGCTTTTAAATCGTATTTCTTTTCGTCCTGTATTGGTATTACCTTGTTCTTGTTACCGGGATTGCCAATCCAGTTGATTGATAGCTGCGATCTCAATTCCCTGCGCTTTATGGCATATTCTATTTATCCATGATTATACCATCATGTACATATACTGTGAATTCTTTTGTCCGAACTAGTCGCATTGATGATATGTCTCCAAATGAACTATTTGAATGGCATCTAAGAGAAGGCGCATTTGAACGGCTTAATCCTCCATGGCAGCGATTCAAGGTAATTGAACGCAAAGGAAATATCCAAAATGGTGGCACAATTAAGGTAAAGATTAAGATTGGTGGCCCATTGCATACTACGTGGCTTCTAAAGCATTCTGACTATATGAAGGACAAGCAGTTCAGAGATATTCAAATTGAAGGAATTTTCAAGTCTTGGACACATACTCATTTGTTCAAACAACTTGGATTGTCTTCTAGTGAATTAGAAGATAATATTGAATACTCTTTACCTGGAGGTAAAATAGGCAGAGCTATTGCTTCAGATCTAATAGACAAGAAGCTGAATAAAATTTTTTGCTATAGACACAGGATCACTAGAGGGGATATTCAAGTTCATTCTGCAGTAAATAAGATAAGAGGAAATGATGGTCCAATGACTATTGCAATTACTGGTTCTAGTGGATTTATTGGCTCTTCATTAATACCATTTCTTACTACTGGAGGTCACAGGGTAATACGGCTAATAAGAGACCCGAAAAGTCCTGATTGTGATGGTAACAATAAAGATCTAAAAAATATCATGTTTATTCAGTGGAATCCATCGTCAGCTTATGCAGACGTATCTTCCCTAAATGGCAACAACTACAATATTGACGCTGTAGTTAATCTTGCTGGCGAAAACATTTTTGGAAAATGGACCAATGAAAAGAAGAGGAGAATTTTTGATAGTAGGATAAATACAACCAAATCACTATGTAGACTTCTGTCATTACTAGACAAACCACCCAAAGTTCTAGTTTCTGCATCGGCAACAGGATATTATGGGAACAGACATGATGAGGTGTTGACAGAAGAAAGTTCAATTCCATCTTCCTCTTCAAATGATTTTTTGTCAGACGTTTGTATGAACTGGGAAAAATCTACTCAACTAGCAAAAGAATCAGGTATTAGAGTAGTAAATCTAAGAATAGGGACAGTTTTATCATCGTCTGGTGGAATACTCTCAAAAATTCTGCCGGCTTTTAAGTTAGGCTGTGGTGGTAGAATTGGAAAAGGTAGTCAATATATGAGTTGGATTGGACTAGACGATCTGCTTGCACTTGTTTTATATGTAATAGCAGACAAATCTATCATTGGTCCTCTTAATGCAGTGTCACCTAATCCTATCGCAAGCGCTGATTTTACAAAGACATTGGGAAAGGTTTTGTCACGACCTACGATATTTTCTATTCCGGAATTTATCATAAAAAAGGCATTAGGCGAGGAATTAGCTAATGCAGTATTACTATCAAGTTCTCGTGTTATTCCTAGACAACTTACCAATTTGGGATATAAATTTCGTTTCCCATCTTTGGAACTAGTCCTACGTCATACCCTTGGGAAAAGTATTTCATAGTGATATTTAAGAAAT
>DATBHO010000095.1:0-6718 GCA_036557405.1 Nitrososphaeraceae archaeon | reverse complement strand
GAGAATTTCAAGAGAGTAAAGACCCCACTATTCTAACCGTCATAGTTGAGGATTCAGCTGCCCTACTGGGAATAGCTATAGCTGCAATAGGAATCTATCTGTCTGAAATTACAAACAACATGATGTATGACGCGTACAGCTCGATAGCAATAGGTGCCGTTCTAATGTTATTTGCGTTCTTTTTGGCAAAAGAAAATAGAGCTCTTCTTATTGGAGAAGCAATGTCTAAGAAAGATCGCACTAAAATTATAGAATCAGTGTTAAAGGTTCCTGAATTAAATAGAGTAATTACACTTAGAACAATGCATTTTGGTCCCAATGATGTCCTAGTTGCAATGGAAGTAAGTCTCGTAGATAACATTAATACCGATCAAATAGAACAGGTGATAGATACAATTGAAGAACGTATTAAGTCGGTTATTGATGTAAGAACATCGTCCAAGATTTATGTAGAAGTAGAAAGAGACAGCTGTCCCGTTAACTCTAAAAAACAACAAGACCGCAAGATGAATGAATAAAGTCATTAATTATGTCTAGGTATCTAAACTATTATGGAAATGGATTATTTGTCTTTGTTAATAAAATTAATTATTCGATTCTAGTTAGATCCAAATTCCAAATTGGTGATTTCATGTGATTCTTGATCACTGTCATGTTTATGAGTTACATCCTCCACTTGTTGGCATTCATTGCAAATCCACGAAATGTATTCCTTGCATTGATTGCACATCGAGAAAGGCACCAAGATTTTCCCACATGACCTACATGATCCTTTGTTAAACATCCCATTTTACACCTCTTTGTAATTATTATATTATATGTTTATGTAATATATAAATTCTACACTATATGATCTATGATTTTTTATAAAGGAATCTATATTATTGAAATTTTCATATTAGACGAAAATTTGAAATTTGTACTTCCCCTACATGATTTGATTATTCTTTATCTACGAATTCATCAGCGTTCGGAGGTTCTGGATTCAAACCCTTCCTTTTCCTAATATCATTAACAAGTGATTTAAGTAGAGATTGTGGTACAATTTGCCAGGCCTTAAAATAAGTATTCCATAACGCCTTGCCAGCAGTTCCACCGCGCATTACCTCAGAAAGATCAAACGTTTCGGATGCAGGAACTTCACCTTGTATAATGCTAATTACTCCCTTTTGTTCTACGTTCAATAGTTTACCACGTTTCCCTGATAAGATTCCTGCCACAGTTCCGATTTGTTCTTGAGGACATTTTATTTCCATCCCAAGAATAGGTTCTAACAATGCTGGACCTGCCAAAAGCATTGATCCCAACATGGACCTCCTAGTGGCCGGCATTAGTTGTGCCAGTCCACGATGAGCGGGGTCTTCATGTGGAACAAAATGATGGAAAACAAATTTTACACCACGAAGCGTTTCATGTGCAATCGGACCAGAATGTACTACATCATCAAAACCTGACCTTATAGAATCCATCGATTCCTGAATAAATTGAACACCCTTAGTTTCATCCACAAGAATGTTTCCGCTGATATCAACAGCGGCAACGTTCTTTGCTTCATCCGCACTCCAACCTTTTTCCCGTAACAATTTTGCCATTTGTTTTCTTTCCATATCCTCATGGATATGACCATTCTTTATTAATTCAATAATATCTTCTCCTAAAGGTTCAACTCTCATGAAAATCTTATTATGTTTATTCGGAGATTTACTCATAATTGGACCAGCGCTATTGCGTATGGTTTCACGATAATTGATAAGGGGCTGAGTAGTAGTAATTTCCAAACCGGATTCTAGTATTAGAGAAGTAGCAATTTCAAGATGTAGAACTCCCATGCCAGATAGTAATGTTTCGCCAGTTTCTTCATTAATTTTTACTATAAGGTTGGGATCTTCAACAGTTATTCTTCTTAATGCTTCAACCAACTTTGGTAGATCTTTTGGATGTTTTGGTTCTATTGCAATAGTAACGACGGGTTCTGATACATATTTTATTGATTCAAATGCAGGTACATTTTTGACGGATGAAAATGTTTCTCCTGCTATTGCATGATCTATTCCAAGCAAAGCCGGGATATTTCCCGCAGGAAGCATATTTACTACTTCCCGAGTATTTCCCATGTAGATATTTACCGATTGAACTTTACCTGTTCTTTTTCCATCTATCAAATAAACTTCATCTCCGTCTTTTACCGTACCAGAAAACAATCTCCCAGTTGCTATTCGGCCAGCTTGAGGATCCACATTAATTGTGGTCACCATCATTAGAATTGGTCCCTTATCATCACATGATATGAGAGCCTTACCTATATCTGAATCAAGATCGCCTGGCCAAATTTTTGGTATCCTGTAACGCTGAGCTACATGTGGGGGTGGATGATGCTGGACGACCATCCCAAGTACAGCCTCATGTAAGGGAGCTTTTTCTGAAAGAGCCTTTATCAAGGATTGATCGTCAGAATTGTATGCATCATAAACATCCTTAAACCCGACTCCATTTTTTTGAGCAATATTATAATTAAATCCCCATCTATCCTTTGCTGAACCAAATGCTACACTATTTCCTTGAATACTAACCTTCCATTTTTCTCTTAACTCTGGCTCTGCATAAATTTCAACTAACTTGTTGAATTCCGCAATTATGTTTGAAAGCCATTTTTGCATGGCACTTGCATCTAATCTTAACTCTTTAACTAGTCTATCAATTTTGTTTATATAGAGAACTGGTCTCACACGTTCTTCAAGAGCTTGCCGCGTTACAGTTTCTGTTTGAGTCATTATCCCTTCGACAGAATCTGACACTACAACCACTCCATCAATTGCGCGTAATGCCCTGGTAACTCTTCCTGTAAAATCGATATGTCCGGGAGTATCGATCATATTAATCACGTATTCCTTTCCATTGATTTCATAATACAGGGTTACGTTTGCCCCTCTGATTGTCATTTGTCTATTTTGCTCTAGTTTCATTGAATCTAATGCTAAGGCCTGACCTGCAACTGAAGGCGAAATAATCCCTGATGCAGCCAATAAACTGTCACTCATCGTAGTTTTTCCATGATCTACGTGAGCTATCACACCGAAATTTCGAATTTGATCCTTATTTCCTATAATTCTCAAAATGTCCTGCGTTGACTTGAATTTTGGCATCTTACAAGGCTCAAAAAATCTATGCAGGATTATTAAATCTTCCTTAAATAAATATGAAACCAGTTCGAATTAAATGGAAATCCAATTCAAGATTGAGACATTATCACACATACCCGTTTACATATGACATATTGCTGCTTATATCTTCACCAATACTCATTTATCTGGACTCCATACTGTAAAATAAAAATATCATCACAATAATCACCTTTTTATGAAAAGAGTAACACTAGGGCACACGCCTGATGCAGACGATGCTTTTATGTTTTATGGAATTGCTTCTGGTAATATTAGGTCACCTTCTTTCGAAATAAAACATGTTATTGAAGATATTGAGAAACTTAACAAGCGTGCAATTAATCATGAATTAGACATTACAGCCATTTCAGCTCATGCTTATGGGTTCACCAAGGACTACGTAATTTTGAACAGCGGTGGAAGTTTTGGAATAAATTATGGTCCAATTGTAATCTCGAAAAAGAATATCGAATTAAAACACTTGCATAAGTATAAGATCGGAATTCCAGGAAAAATGACATCTGCAAATTTACTTCTAAAGTTGGCTATAGGAAATTTCAATGGTGTTGAAATCATCTTTAATGAAATACCAAAATACGTTTCATCTGGATTGGTAGATGCTGGCGTAGTTATTCATGAAGCACAAATTTCACTTGGAGCGGAATTCCAGAAAATATTAGACCTTGGACGCTGGTGGCATGACTTTACTCAAGGCATGCCTGTTCCACTTGGAATCAACGTTATAAGTAACCGTTCGCTGACGATTAAAGAGATAATTGAATTCGACGAGCTTTTCAAGAGTTCAATAGTATATGGACTTGAAAATTTAGATGATGCGTTAGAATTTTCGATGCAGTTTGGTAGAGGAAATTCTAAATCTCTAATTGAAAAATTTGTCAGGATGTATGTAAATGATCTTACTATCAACATGAATCAAGAAGGGAAGAATTCTATTGTAAAAATGCTACAGAAAGCTAAAAGCAGTAATATTCTTTCATTCGATCAATTGTTATTTATAGATAGTAACCGTCAAAAAATTGAACGATATTGCTAGTCATAATTACTCTTTTCAAATTACAAAATATTAAAAAATGTGTCTCTCTGTAAGGGAATATATTTTGCGTCCTTAATCAGTGAAGCAAGTTCCTGAATTGTAGTTCCTGTAATTTTTCCCGCGGCCTTGAAAATTTCTTCTGAAAAGGCAGTGCCAACAAGATCATTCCCTCCATATGATAACGCAACTTGTGCCAATTTTTTTCCGAGTGCGACCCAATACACGGAAATATTTTTCATGACATTAGCGAGCATGAGTCTTGATAAAGCAATAACTTTCAAATCATATATTGAAGAGCTTTCATTTTCAATTAGTCCTTTCTGTTCAAGTTCTGTATTGTCCAGGCTAAACTTCAATGGTATAAAGGTAATAAAACCACCCGTTTTCTTTTGTAATTCGCGCACCTTGATTAAATGGTCTACAATGTGTTGTGGTTTTTCAATATGACCAAATAGCATGGTACAATTTGATCGTAATCCCATGTCATGTGCGATTCCCGCAGTCTTGAGCCATTCTTCGCCAGAACATTTTCCCCTCACGATAATATCCCTTACCTCTTTGTCAAATATCTCTGCACCTCCACCAGGTAGGGCATCAAGTCCTGCGTCCTTTAATCTGGAAAGTACCTCTTTTACTGAATTCTTGGTAATATGAGAAATAAAATGAATTTCAGCTGGAGTAAGTGCTTTAACTGTAACTGATGGAAATTCATTCTTAATTTCCCTTATCATCTTTTCATAATAATCAAGTCCTAATTTTGGATGGAACCCCCCTACGATATGGAGTTCTGTTGCCTTCATTTCGTTTATAGCTATTCTTGCTCTTGTCAATATCTGGTCTATTGTGAGAGTGTATGAATCAGACTCAGTTCCCTTTCTATAAAAAGCACAAAGAGGACAACTTGCTGCACAAATATTCGTATAGTTCAAGTAGTATGAAGCAACAAATGTTATAGTGTTACCAGTTAGTTTTTTTTTTATCAAATTTGCAGCAGCGCCCAAAACGAAGACATTTTCAGTATTCATTAAATCCAGACCATCATTGCGTGATAATTCTTCACCATGAATCACTTTCTCTACAGCGTTTGAATTACCAGCATAACTTTGTAACAAATTGTTTAGATGATGTCCAATACAGCTATAAAATCTTCACTTTTTTGACATCACTTGTAAAGAATAAATATCGTTGATAGTCGTCATGAAAGATATAGTTCATGGGCCTCTTTGCACAAGATTTGATTCAGAAATCTGATGTAAGTGATATACTTGATCAAGTTTTGCATGGAAAAAAGCTTGTGCTGAACGACTGTATCCGTTTATTAAAATCTGAGAATCCCTACGCGTTAGGCGTTATAGGAAATATATTAAGAGGTAAGCTATTTGGTAAAGTTGCAACATTCGTTAACAACATAATTCTAAACTATACTAATGTGTGCATAACATTTTGCAAGTTCTGTGCTTTTTACAGAGCTCCTGGTGATTCTGAGGGATATACATTATCCGTAGATGATATAGTAAAAAGGGTCACAACTGCAAAAGATCATTTCGGAATTAGTCAGGTATTGATGCAAGGGGGTCACAATCCAGATCTGAAGATCGAGTATTATGAAGAAGCCTTCAAAACGATAAAGGAGAAATGTCCTGACGTTGCTATTCATGGACTTTCAGCTTCTGAAATTGATACTATTTCCAAGGTGGAAAGAAGCAGCACCAAAGAGGTTCTATCTAGGTTGAAAGAAGCAGGTTTGGACAGTCTGCCTGGAGCTGGCGCTGAAATACTTGATGATGATGTAAAATCAAGAATTAGCCCCTTGAAAATAAAAAGTAATGAATGGCTAAATATCATGAAGCAAGCCCATGAGTTGGGCATAAAATCTTCGGCTACAATGATGTACGGTACGGGAGAAGATTATGAACAACGAGCGAGGCACTTAATTAAGATTGCAGAATTACAGGAAAAGACTCGTGGCTTCATGTCATTTATTCCATGGAGCTTTGAGCCCAATAACACACAAATGCAAGCAGAGGAGATGATAAAATATCCTTCTGGAGGTTTAGAATTACTAAAAATGATTGCCATTTCTAGAATAGTTTTTTCAGGACTTATTGATCATCTCCAGTCTTCATGGCTTACCAATGGTATAGGTATGGCCCAACTTGCGTTAACTTATGGTGCCGATGATTTTGGAGGCACGTTGATTGGTGAAGAAGTAGTAAGTGCAACAGGAGCAAGATCTACAGAATTAACAGCAGATAAAATTATCACAGCTATTAAACAAATGGGGTTCCTGGCCCACGAGCGTAATAATTTCTATGAAACCATCAGAGTTCATTAGGGCAAATCAATGAGTTAAAATCATCCTAGTTAGTAACTTGCAGGCAATCAATAACAATTTTGGATCATTGGGTGAAGGGATATAGCTATTATACTTTTGAAACGGCTTTGAATAACTGCCATTAAAGGGATTGGAAAAACGCATTATTACTTTGACAATCATATTCAT
>DATBHO010000094.1:0-28780 GCA_036557405.1 Nitrososphaeraceae archaeon | reverse complement strand
CTTTCTTATTACCAAATATGATGCTGAATCCAGCATGGCCGCTCCATGTTATACCTAACTTGTTGTACTCAAACATGCATAATAAAAAATAGACTGACGATTTAAAGCTACCCTTCAAAATATCGATTCGCTATTATCATCTTATTCTTGGATAATGTAATTGTAGTCACATCAGCCATTCTCAATCTCTTCAATAAATCACCATCTAGCGTAGCCACAGCAAATTTTCTGTTTTTGGTTGCATAATCTAGAATTTCATTGTCTACTTTTATTGATTTGCCAATATCCTTGATTTCAAATTTCAATTTAGATATGCGAATTGCAGTTTTTGCAAACATAGACTTCTTGGGCCCTGATTTTTTTTCTATAGAATAAAGTTCTTCCAGAACAAAGGTAGGGACCACAAATTTTAATTTCCCAATTTCGTTTTCAATTTTGTCAAAGCATTTAATTGGATTCGAAACCAAAGCAATGAGGAAGCTTGTATCGCAAATTATTTCCATCTTTGGATCCACTGAAAAATCATACTACGAATAGGTTATCTTCATTTAATTAGTTTTAATGATGGGTATGTTTTCAGGCTAATTTACCAAAGTTGATCTATGTACAAAGAATTAAGAAGGCTAGTATCCCTTTTCTGTTCGATGGGTATCTGAGGTTATGCTATCTATCAAAAGATTCATTATTGAGAATCAAACCTTATTGATTAGAGTAATTGAAGACAATAGAGACGCAAATCAAGACAAATTCTACACCTGAAAAAATTTGGAAGATTCTTATCAATTTTGAAGAGTACGAATTATGGAATCCATTTATGATAAAGATAGTTGGCGACGCCAAATTAGGATCCAAAATTATGGTCAGGATTCAGACTGTTAGCGGGAAACAGAGAACATATTATCCAACGATAACTAGATTAGAAATAAACAAAGAACTCAGATGGAAAGGAAAATCATTTTTGCCTGGTATATTTGACGGCGAACGAATATTTATTATTGAGAAATCTGCCGACAATAAAGTTTCATTCATACACAAAGAAATATTCACAGGATTAGGTGTGAGATTAGTTGGCAATAAGCTGGATCAAGATCTCAGGGTGAGTTTTGATAAGATGAATATAGCTCTGAAAACCAAAGCTGAAAATTTCTAAAACTAATAACGATTAATTAGTAATTCTTTTGGATATTATATGGGAATGTTTAGTCGTTTGCATTCTGAAACTAAGGTTTGCATATCCTTCTCTAGCGCGTAGCGAAGCTTATTATTGTAAATTATGGCTGCTGGGTGTATTGTAATGAAAAACAGTTTCCTATCTTTTTCAATCAACTTTCCACAGTTTCCAAGTATGTTTCCATCACCAATCAATGATTGAAAGGCCGTTCTACCAAGTACGCAAATAATTTTCGGAGAGATAATTGAAATTTCTCTATCGAGGTACTTACTGCAAATACGCTGTTCATCTTCTGTGGGAACTCTATTTTGAGGAGGTCTACATTTTACAATATTAGTCACAAAAACTCTTGATCTAACTATCCCTACTTTTGCTAAAATTTCGTCAAGGATTTTTCCTGCTATTCCAACAAATGGTCTACCCTTCTCATCTTCGTTTCTACCTGGAGCTTCTCCAACAAACATGATACTGGCATTAGAATTACCCTCACCAGGAACTGCATTTGTTCTATTTTTGCACAAGTTACATAGTCTGCAGTTGATAACTTCATCTCTAATCCTGTCAATTGTATCGATAGACATGTACACCAGTTATCTCTTGTTACTTGTTAATATAGAACCTTGCATATATTATCATGCCAAATGCCTAGAAAAATCATCATGGAATTTACTTATGATTTTATGTGTGATATCATCGACTCATACTCACTATCGCGATAGTAATACTCAGAATAATCCGTTCATGTTAATATGACAATTCAATTTATTCAAATTCATTATGTACTTTGACAAATAGTTTTAACTATGGATTATTATTAGGAAGACTGGTATTTTTTAATACGATGAATTCAAAAATAGATCAGTTGGAAAATCAACCAGATCTAACACATGAATTGACAGAGCTATTCAAGAATATTATAAAGAGTAAAGAAAAAGATAGAGAGATTACCCAGAATGAAACCAAAAATAAATTAACAAATACCAAATCGACGCTGTCCAATAAAATGCTTCACGAAAAAATCAATATCGAGATAGATCTACTTCAAAGAACAACAGTTTTTAGTAATGAACCTTCTATGTGGATTTGAAAGACGAGTAATTAATGAGCTAGGTGGAACTTGGAACTCTAATTTTTTTTATAATAATTAGTTTAACTTACAAAATATACATGTTTATCCCTATAGTGGCAACTCGACAAAAAATAATGAATTTTACATGATTTTCTGGTATAATTTAAAAATGATCATGAACCAGACTATAACAAATTGAGTTCTAAACATGTTACGCTTGAATATCAAAAAGGAACTATTGTGGTAAAGGGACTCGATAGTTTGCCCTATTCTAAAGTTAATTCAAAGACCAACTGTTTGTATTCCAATGGTATAAACTATAAAAATATAACTCAATATCTTAATGAAAAGAACATAAAATATGAGGATAAAGTTTTGGACTTGTTACCTCTCATGAATCTTCCAAAATTGAAGATTAAGCTGCGCGATTATCAGCAAGAAGCAATTGAAAATTGGTGTATTGAAAAAAGGGGATCAATAGTACTGCCAACTGGGGCTGGAAAAACCATAATTGCATTAAAAATTATTGAAATTGTTAATTCTCCAACATTGATAATAGTACCTACGCTTGATTTAATCAAACAGTGGACAGAAAAACTCTCATTAAGTTTCAATATTGAAATAGGAAATATTGGTGGAGGACTTGAAAATTTACAACCGATTACCGTATCAACTTATGATTCTGCATATATTAAGGGACAATCATTTGGAAACAAGTTTTTGTTAATCATATTTGATGAGGTACATCATTTACCAGCTCCATCATATAGGCTTATTGCAGAAACATTTGTAGCACCATTCAGACTAGGACTTACTGCTACTATAGAACGTGAAGACCATTTGGAAGAAGATTTTCCATTTTTAATTGGAAAAACTATATTTCAAATTACAGCAAAAGAACTAGCCAAAAATAATTATCTTGCAAATTATACTCTTGAAAAAAAACAAACGTTCATGTCAGCAGAAGAATATTTGGAATATAAAGAAAATATGGGGATATATCACACATGTTTAAAAAGAATCGGACTGAAAATGAATTCTCGTGGTGCATTCAAGCGATTAATCATTATATCATCAAAAAATATTATGGCGAGACGTGCCTTAATAGCAAGGAACAAAGCAATGAATATTGCACTCAATAGCAGGTCTAAAATTTATGAGATTAGAAAGATATTATGTGAAAACAAAGATATCAAAACTATAATATTCACACAACATAACAAGCTAGTCTACGAAATATCCAATGTTTTTCTTATTCCATTTATTACACACAAGTCCTCTAAAGAGGAAAGGGAAGACGTCATTAACGGATTCAAGGACGGTAGATATAAAGCAATTGTTACTTCAAAAGTATTGGATGAAGGAATAGATGTTCCGGACGCACAACTGGGGATATTAGTAAGTGGGACTGGTAGTAGTAGGGAGTTTATCCAAAGATTGGGAAGATTATTAAGACCAAAAAACGATAATAATCAGGCAAAATTGATTGAAATTATTTCAAGTGGTACTTCAGAAGCTTTAACCAGTGACAGAAGACATAGAAATATACCGAAATAGGTTTTCAGGTTCGTCTTATTTCATTATGTCTCTTGGTTATTCAATAATAGAACTTTACAAACGTGCATCGTAACATCAAATTCTAAATGACGTCAATTTTAGTTGGTTATCTCTGTCCGAATTGTCGATAGTAGACTTTACCATTCTAAGGGTACTGGTGTCTTTGGAATCTCTTATGTAAATTACATATACCAATGCATAATTCTTTCTGCTTGTTTTTCTAATCACTCTGCCAATTCTTTGTGCAACTTGATTAAAATTTGAACTATTTGAAATTATTATTGCTATTCTGACTTCAGGTATGTCATAACCTATTTCAAGAGTATGGACAGATAACAATGGAAAGTACTCCCTTCCCCATTCTTCCAAAATTTTCTTTCTCTGATTAGCTGGTATTTTATTATGGATAGATCTAGAGGTAATTCCATTTGATTCCAATATGCTTTCTAATTTTTTTATAGAATCAACAGTCTCACTAAATATCATGATTGGTTCTAATGGATGCTTCTTTACGATATTTACAGCTGCCAGCATTTTATTTTGGGCAGAGCTAAGTAATTTTTTCCTTTTTCTAACATTTTCAAACCACAATTTAGCTAATTTTGCACTATATCCACCTTTGAAAAGTAAAATGGATACCCTTTTGGGATCAAACACTCCAAGTTTACGTGATAGGGAAGATATCTTTGCTGAAGTTTCAGTATAGGTTTTTTTCTCAGAATCAGTAAAATTTACAGGTATGGGAACAACCTGTGGTTTGGCCAACCTTCCATCTGATACGGCATCTTTGATTAAATATTTCTTTACAGGAGGCAAAGTTCTAATTATAGTTTTATAGCGGGAATCATTCTCATTTATGGTAGCTGTTAATCCTAGTATCCCCTTTGAAGGATATTCATCTATTATCTGAAATATTCTGCTAAATTCTTTGGCTGTTTCACTCAAAAAATGGATTTCATCGAGAATGATCATATCAGACTCTCTTATCAAGTCTAAGCGATTTATGACACTCTGATAAGTGCTAATTGTAATTTCTCTTACGTCTTTTTGTTCTCCAAAATAAGTTCCAATAGATTCTCTCGATAATCCATATTTGAGTAGTCGATTTACGTTCTGGTCAATAAGTACAATTCTTGGCACTATTAACAAAATTCTAAATATTTGGTTTGATTTTCCTGTCTTTTTATCTTTAGAAAATAACGTAACGTCATTGCTATGCTTAATTTCTGCTAATCTTCGTGCGCATTCAAATGCAATTTCAGTTTTTCCAGTTCCAGTACTATAAATTATTGAGCCCCGAAACTTACTGTTTAACCATGCGTCTACTGCTTGGCGTTGATCATCCTTAAGTTCAAATGGAAATTTTAGATTTAGGATGGCGATCAATATTCTACTTGAAAAAAGTATCTACTAAATTCTTTACTGCTTTGCCATTTAGTATTGCGTTTTTCAACAACATGGTACGAAATTTGATAACGAGTTAATAGATTGACATCTTAGAATGTTTTTTTTGCCGAATTTTATTAGTCTATCTACGCCACAATTGAGAATAAATATACCTTAACAGAATATTGAAAGTGTGGTTATACGTAAACCTGTCTTGCTAATTGACGACAGCGAGAGCTCTAAGCTGGCAATTGAAATTTTGGAAATCAACAATATCAAATTCGTGGAGTACCACATTAAAAATTTTGAAGATAATTGTTGTGTAGATTTACCAACCACAAAGGCACCGGCATTAATTGCACCTGAAGGCATTTTCAGAAATCTTGAGGGGATAAGGGAATATCTCAGTGTTGAAAAAAATCTTGGTAAGAGCGAACTCAGCGAGAGTGCGTACTGGTAGGATTCAGTAATGAATTATTAATAATTGCCAAATTTTGATCGTGTTCCAGATTAGGAGCAAATAAGAAAATATGCGCGTGATGAGACACAAATTGGATCATTCTCTGAACCATGATTCTTGATATGCTGACAAGACCACTGTAACTGCTGGCATGTCTCAATAATCCCAATCTAAACTTGTATGACACTTAGAATATTTTATAAAAGTGTAATGTTCAGTCAATAAAAATTAAATAGCATGTAATTATATCACTTCAGAAACAGATAAGCGTGATAAATATATTAAAAAATGCTTCACGTTACGCGCGAAGAAGCAATCAACTGAAACTTTATGTTTCTCTGATTATATGTTTAGTTCTTATTTCTGCAAATGTGTTTGTTCAACCAGCTCACATCTATGGGCAATCCAATCCATTTAGCTCCTCAAAAACTTGTTCAAAGCTCCAAGTCAGTGCTATTACTGCCAGCGGTGCTGATACTTTCAATCCCCCATCCCATGCCATTGATCAAAATATTAGTACACGTTGGTCAAATCTTGGTTTAGGATCATGGATACAAATCGACTTAGGCCAAGATAATGTTATCTGTGGTTTGGGTATTAACTGGCATAGGGGAGATGAACGCATAAATTCATTTGTTATCTCTATTTCTAAAGATGGTACAACATTTACTAATGTTTACTCCGGGAAAAGTGACGGTGCCTCATTATCCGAGCAGAGTTATAATTTTGAAGCAAAAACAGGCAGATATGTTAGGGTTACGGTTAACGGTAACACTCAAAACAATTGGGTCAGTATAAGTGAATTAAATATTAATGGGTATAAGCCCACAACTGAGTCTTGTGTTTCAAGTCCAATCTCAACAGTAACTGCGAGTAGTAGCCAATCGGGATTTCCATCTTCTGACGCGGTCGATAATAATCCTAATACTATATGGTCTAATTATGGTGTAGGTTCATGGATACAATTGGATTTAGGAACAAGCAAGGATATTTGCAGTGTTGATATTGCATGGTATAAAGGAAATCAACGTCAAAATAACTTCGAAATTTCAACATCTCTAGATGGAAAATCATACAAAACCGTACTCTCTTCAAAAAGTAGTGGTAACTCATTATCGTATGAGAATTATGTATTTGCTGATAGACTTGCGCGGTACGTAAAAATTACTGTAAATGGTAATAATCAAAATAATTATGCAAGTATTGCTGAGATAAAAGTTCAAGTTTCTTCAAATCAATCACAAAGTCAGTGTGTAGATTCCCCATTTCAAAATGTAAAGACTTCAGGCAGTCAGGTTAGTTTTCCTGGTTCTAATGCTGTTGATAATAATCTTGATACCAGATGGTCTAATAACGGTGTAGGTTCATGGATACAACTTGATCTAGGTACAAGTAAGAACTTATGCAGTGTAAATATTGCATGGTATAAGGGAAATGAGAGACAGAACAATTTTGTAATATCAGCATCCAATGACGGAGAAAAGTTTTCTGATATTTTGACTAGTAAGAGTAGCGGTTCAACACTGAATTCTGAAAAATATAAAGTCACAGATACTAATGCAAGATACCTAAGGGTAACGGTGAATGGGAACACCCAAAATACCTATGCTAGTATAACTGAAATATCCATAGGTGCTGTAAATGCAATTTCTATTTCTTCAAATTACTATATTGGAGCAGCTGGTGACTGGGGTTCGGTCCGTAATGATAACTGGGAGAAAACAGTAGGCTTGATGATAAATAATAAAGTGAATCTATCACTTGGCCTTGGTGATTATTCATACGGTAGTGTGGGCGACTTTATACCAGTTGTTGATGCTTTAAAAGCTAAAGGCATTCCGTTTAAGGGTCCGCAGGGAAATCATGACACTAGTTCCTATGCAAAATTATTTGGACAACCTTCTATGCTATATGCATTTGATGCTGGCCAGGCAAGAATCATATTGCTCAATACCGAGGATACTGTTACTTCAAATGTTATGTTCTTAGAAAGCGAATTGAAAGCTACAAAACAACCATGGAAGATTGTTGTAATGCATAAGCCACTATATACCAGTCCATCCACTCATCCGGAAGAAAAAGATCTGGGCAACAAATTGCAACCACTATTTGATCAATACGGAGTGCAGCTAGTTCTCTATGCTCATAACCACAACTATGAACGAATAAAGTTTCCAGACAAACCGACTGTTTTTATTCAGGCTGGCACTGGAGGAGAGTCACATTACCCCATTACCGGAAATAGAAGCGGTGGAGGAGTTCAATATCAAGATGATAAAGATTTCGGATTCGTAAAAATAACTATTAATAGTAATGCCTTATCTGGACAATTCATTTCTCATGCTGGAAAGCTACTAGACAGCTTTAGTATAATTAAATAGCTACATATCAAGACTCTGTGTAGACATAGCAATTTGTTGCAAATTCATGACAATTAGTAACGAATGTCATTGAAGCGACAAATTATGAGAGCTGAAATGGGATCTAGTGATTTGTTAAATCTTAAATAAACTTAATATATTGTAATGTAACTCTCTCGACTAACAGTTAAAATGCTGATAATCTTCGACGTAGAAGGTGTACTTCTCAATGCAGAGTATCTACCTGTTCTTGCACAGAAACTCGGTCCAAAAAAAGAAAAAGAAATCTGGGATATTACAAAGCAAGGGATAAGGGGAGAAATCGATTGGGAAGAAGGACTTTATAGACGAGTCAATTCTTTAAAAGGAACTTCATTTGAAGATGCAAAGTACATTGCTGATAATTTAGAAATAATGCCAGGAGCAAGAAAACTTTGCTACTCACTTAAAAAAGCGGGGTGGAAGATGATCGCCATTTCAGGAGGTTTCACCATAATCACAGACAAACTCAAGGAGGAATTATGTTTGGATAAAATCTTTTCAAACGAACTAATTTTTATAGATGGCAGGTTAGACGGTGTCAAAATTAATGTTAGTTCAGATAAGGCTTTAGTAGTAAAATCTATAATCAAAGAATGGGGAATAAAAAAGGAAGATATTGTAGTAGTAGTTGATGGAGCAAATGACTTGAAGTTGTTTGATATTGCTGGATACACAGTTGGATTTTGTCCCGTTGAAATCGTGAAACAAAGGGCAGACACTACAATTGAAATTAGGGATTTGTCCATCTTGTTAAGTCTTTTGGAAAAGAAATTTGGTAAGACTATAGAGACTCAGTTATGAAATCAATATTCAGAAAATATTAATTGTTCAGCATGGATGATTTAACTAAGATACAAATCATTCCAATCCCAATTCAAGATGATATAATCTATGGCGACGATATTGCCAATATTATAATAAAATCCCTTAAAGAAAAAAATGAGTCCTTACAAGAGAATGATGTTGTTGTAATTACCCATAAAATAATTTCAAAGGCAGAAGGTAAAATTACCGATCTGACAAAAATAATTCCTTCTGAAGAATCAAAAAAAATTTCTTCATACACTGGTAAGGATCCTAGATTGGTAGAGCTTATTATTTCCCAATCCAACGAAATAGTCAAAATAGAACGTGACATCATAATCACTGAAACTAAACATGGATTTATTTGCGCTAACGCAGGAATTGATACTAGTAATGTAGGAAAATTGTCTTATCATGTTACATTGTTACCCGATGATCCGGATAAATCGGCTAGAAGGATTAGAGATGATATAAGTTTAAGAACTAATGCAACTGTAGGAGTTATTATTTCTGATACTTTTGGTAGACCATTTAGGCGGGGCCAAGTTAATATTGCAATTGGGGTGGCGGGAATCGATCCAATCAATAGTTATATTGGAAAATTGGACATGTATGGGAATGTTCTGAGGATTACCGAAATTGCAATTGCTGATGAAATAGCCTCTGCTGCTGAACTTGTCATGGGAAAATCATCCCGTGTACCTGTAGCAATCGTCAGGGGCTACGATTTTACCTCTTATGAGTCTTCAATATCAAAGCTTACGAGATTAAAAAAAGATGATCTATTCAGATGATTCCAAAGTATAAAAATCTGAAAACTGTGAAACTTTTGCTTCTGGTTTACAATACAAAATACGATTGAGGGAGTTCGATAAACATTTAATATAAACAGGACCTTGAGTAATAGTGTAAATAATGAATATGACGGCAGAAAATGGAGATAATAAATCGTTTGATAAAGTTATAGACGTTAGAGGACTATATTGTCCAGAACCTGTTTTTAGGACTAAAATTGAAATAGAAAAATTGGGTATCGGTGACAAGCTCAAGATTATAGCTGACGACCCTGAATCTGAGGAAGATATAACAACATGGGCAGAAAAAACTGGTCATAATTTGTTATCAGTGGAAAAAAAAGATAACGATTTAGAATTTGTAATAAAGAAAACAAAGTGAATTGAATGACATCTATAATTAGACCAGAAATACTACAACGTATAGGTAATACTCCATTATATGAGCTCTCATCTTATTCAAATGAAAATATAAAATTTTATGCAAAATTAGAATGGTACAATCCATTTGGCTCAGTTAAAGATAGAGCGGCATATTGGATGATTAAAGACGCTGAAAAGAAAGGATTACTCGTAAAAAATAAGAGCATAATAATTGAACCTACTTCTGGAAATACTGGAATCGCACTAACTGGTATTGCCTCTTCAATGGGTTACAAAGTTGAAATTGTTATTCCAGAGAAAGTTAGTGAAGAAACCAAAGGGATTCTAAAAAATCTCGGAGCAGTGCTCCATGAAACTTCAGACGATTTGTGTCCACGTGTTGGAGCAGGAACTGATCAAAGTATTGCTCTTGCTACGGCCATAGCAAAACCAAGAACTGACGTTTATTATATGCCAAACCAATATGAAAATGATTCGAATTTTCTTTCACACTACGAGAGTACTGGTCCTGAAATTTGGGAACAAACCTATGGAAAAGTAACACATTTCTTTACAGGATGCGGGACAGGGGGAACTATTACAGGAACTGGCACTTTTCTTAAGGAGAAGAATAAAAAGATAAAAGTAATAGCTATTCAAGCACAACAGAATCATTTGCTTCAAGGATTGAGAAACTTTGAAGAATCGTCGATGCCAGGTCTCTTCAAACGTAGAGAAGATATTGTTGACCAATGGATGACTGCTACAAATCAGGAATCATTTAACGCAGTTAAGGATCTACTAAGAAAAGAAGGCTTATTCGTAGGACCATCTTCAGGCTCAGTAATGTCTTCAATGTTAAAGTTTTCAAAGGGAATTGAAAAAGGGATAATTGTAGGTATTTTTGCTGACGACGGCAGAAAATTCAAAAGTCTATATAAAGAACAAAATATTTTTGTAGAAAGTGAGTATGTTTCTGCATTGGAGAGATTACCAGAATTATATATTAAGACATAGCTCATTTGAGAAATTTATCTTCACTTAACCATTTTTCCACGTCGAGCGCCGCCATACAACCAAATCCCGCAGCTGTTACCGCTTGTCTATAACGATAATCATGAACATCGCCAGCGGCAAAAATTCCTTCTACACTAGTTTTAGTATTTTCTTTAAGAACGACGTAGCCTTTGTCATCCAACTCTAATTGATCTTTGAAAATTGAAGTATTCGGTTCATGACCAATTGCTACGAAGAGGCCTCCTACTGATAAATTACTTATCTTGCCTGTTGTTAGATCCTTTATGTCGATGCTTTCTATTTTCTTATTACCGCTGATTCTTGTGACGACGTGATTCCATACGAATTGAATTTTCGAGTTTTCAAACGCCTTTTCTTGTAGGATTTTGCTGGCTCGCAAGAAGTCTCTCCTGTGAATAATCTTAACTGATTTACCAAATTTGGTAAGGAAAGTTGCCTCTTCAATTGCAGTATCACCCCCACCAATCACCGCGATCTCTTCACCTTTGAAGAACGGCCCGTCACAAGTGGCGCAATAAGAAACACCCCTGCCACCAAATTCTTCCTCACCGTTTATGCCCAATTTTCTCGGAGATGCTCCAGTACAAAGCAGTATCGCCCTGCCTTCAAAACTTTCAGAATGTGTTGATATGAGAAACGGATGATTTTTGAAATTTACCTTTAGCACTTCATCATCAATTATTGTAGTACCAAACCGCTCAGCTTGTTGTCTCATATTCATCATAAGCTCTGGTCCAAAAATTCCATTGGGGAAACCTGGATAATTTTCAACTTCACTAGTAGTCATAAGTTGGCCGCCAGGAAGGGACCCAGTAATTATCAGAACCTTGAGTTTTGCGCGCGAAGTGTAGACCCCTGCCGTAAATCCCGCTGGTCCTGAACCTATAATTATTACATCATAAAGGTCCCGTACTTCTGTTGAGGTATGGGAATCATGATTCGCATTTTTTGACATGTATGATTAACTGGAGAAAGATTTAACCAATTAATAATTTGTTCGGAAGTAAACTGATTAGTTGTTTAATTGTTTTTGAAAGCAAAGACAATATTGCTAAGGACTAATAGGGATTGTTAATAATCTATACTAAATTATCATTTGGCTTTGTCCAGAATATCTAAATGTTCTTTGCACAGTATTGGATTTTTCACCTGAGTATAAATCAATTCTTCTTGCCAGTGGGAATTAAACAGTCTACATGGATAATTAGAGCAGAATGGGTTACCATTGGTAAGAAAAAAAAAATTGCCTGAATAGCATAACCTGTCAATACATGTGCTAACCGAGGATCATGATCGCTAATATAACTATCGGCAAAGTCCTGCTCTATTTCTTTACTATTAATAGAGAGCAAATCTTTTAGCATATTTTTGAAATAATACCCTTTTGGTTTGGCGGGGCCTTCGACAATGCCAGCAATAGATATTATAGTTGGCGAACCACAAATTATTGGTCTGGCATGATATCTCTTGTCATTTTCGTCATGAGTGCATACTAAATTATCTTCAATCACGACATGCAAATGGTTTGATTGCTGCTCTTTTTCATCAATAATTCTAGAGTAGATTCTTTGAAGATAAAAACCATCAATAAATGTAACTTTTTGGCTAATATCGCTTGGTGAATTATGTTGTTCATGGAGGTGAGCAGTATCCAGAACTTCATGTGGCCGTATAATCATCATGTTGTCCACGTTATCATCTCCTGTCTTGTACTTGTTGAAATGATAGACAAATGACCTGGTGTCTATTTCAACAAAACGAATTATCTCATTCAAATATTGTGAAAGTTTACCTATATGAGAACTAGTAGAGGTTGAAGTAGAGTAGAGATGTACATGTGATAATTTTATATGAAAATCACTTTACTTTTATCCTAGTTTATTTTTATGTCTGGATTTGGTATTTTCTTCAATTTATTAAGAGCAACTTGTGCTGCTTTTCTACCAGATAACAACATTGATCCAAATGTAGGGCCCATTCTAGGTAATCCGTGTGTTTCTGTTGCTGACATTCCAGCAGCTATTAATCCAGGATAAACTTCTCCTGTATATTCAACTACCGCATCTTCTCCCGTCACTGACATTGGTTCCATTCCTTTCCACTTTAAATATCCTCTATCCATTAATCTTTTTACTGCTACGGAGTCGTGCCCTGAAGCATCTATTACTAATTTTGATTCAAGGGCAACTGGGTCTACGCATGTAATATTTCTAGGTAATGCAGAAACAGGCATCCAGTTTATGACAACTCCCCCCACCCTTTCATTTTTCAGTACCAAGTCATCAAATTTGGTAAGCTGGAGGAATCTTACACCCGAATCACATGCAGACGCAATTAGTTTTGAACATGCATGAGGTCCCCATGTTGCATACAATGCATCCGAAATTTTTCTATAGGGTACTCCAAGTTCATCCCATATCTTATTTGCTGGATATCTAACTGTAACGGGATTCATCATGTATCCCCCTACCCAATATCCTCCACCAATATAGTTATTTTGTTCTATAATGAGGGTGTGAACACCATTTTTGCAAAGTTCTCTTCCAGCCATCAATCCTGCTGGTCCAGCACCAATGATAATTACGTCACAATCACTATATTCAATCAACGTTTCATTAAACATTTTTGCTATAGCTCTGGTTATTTCTTTTTCACTTGCCTCAGCGAAAATCTTTTCCATAATTTAATTAAAGTTCTATCTCGTATTAATATTATATGTATCATAATCCTCAACCTGAATTCAAATTTTAATTAAAAGCATATTGTGAATACTAGAAATGTCAGATCCCGCTGCTAGGCGACTACTTTGGTATCTATTCGCAGGTTCAAAGGGTGGAGAAAATAGAATTAAGATTATAAACCTGCTACAAGATACTCCACTTAACATAAACCGTATAGCAGAAGTTTTACAACTTGATTATAAGGCGGTTCAACATCACGTTGATGTGTTACAGAAGAATAATTTGATTACACGCATGGGTGAAAAATATGGAATAATGTACTTTGTATCAACTTATCTTGAATCTAATATGGACACATTTCACGAAATTGTAAATAAAATCAACAAATCAAAAAGGATTTAGCAGAATTTGAAAGGTGAGGTTCGCTAGAAAATTCGATATAGGAAACTCCTTGTTAATCCTAGATTGTTCTGGATAAAGGACCACTTCGCACTTTTTCAATAATGTCTACGAGCAAATTAGTCAATTCTGACTTATGTGAATCAAGATATTCCTGCCCTTGGTCTTTCAATCTGATTTGATACAATCTCAAATCACGATGTTGATCAAAAAACTGCTCAATCATTGTATTGCCATGTTTCGCTGGACTTGTTAATTGTTCAAATGAGTCAATAGTCTGAACTACATCCCCGTTCTTGATAGATTCAATTGATTTATCTAATATTTCAATTATATCTCTTATTTCCTGAACCGGTGCTGAATATTCCTTGGATTTCAAGAATCCCGATCGTTTAGTTTCTCCAATCTTATCTGAAATGTCTCTTGAAAGTTCGTACGTAACCTCCTTACCAATATATGATTTCTTTTCTCTTATTATCACCAATCCCTTCATACTTAATCTAAAAAGTGCATCCTCAACATCTTGTTTATCCATGCCGGTAGCCCAAACAATTTTACCTACATAATCATATCCCTGCCGAAGGGATTCGAGAGCTACCACTTCAAATATCCGCATAAATCCTTCTTCCGCTCGGGCATTTTCAAAATCTCTATCACGCACAGCTTTTTTTGCATGCGAAATATCTATTTCAATAGCCCTTTTCAAAGCTTCCATTCCGTCGTCCACTTTCCCATCTAAAGTGAGATAACAAGCATAGTTGTACCAAACCAATCCGTCACTTGGATTTGCATCCAAGGCCTTGGTACAGCATTCTATGGCCTTGGTATAGTTATTCATCTTATAATAGGCAAGACCCTTTAAATTCCAGGCTTCATGATTGCCGGGATCAATGTCTAATGCCATATCAAAAGATG
Organism: Nitrososphaeraceae archaeon; assembly: GCA_036557405.1. Taxonomy (GTDB): domain Archaea; phylum Thermoproteota; class Nitrososphaeria; order Nitrososphaerales; family Nitrososphaeraceae; genus TA-21. The sequence goes on along the minus strand of DATBHO010000094.1, from coordinate 13,741 downwards.
AGATGGCAAAAGAATAATCTCCCAAATGGAAATGAGCATATCCTTTCTTAATCCATGCATCAACAAACTTTGGATCTAATCTAAGCGCTAATTCAAAACTACGTATTGCTTCATTTAATTTTTCACTGGACATGTAATTGACTCCTTTTTTATATAAATCGCGGACCTGAAAGTCGCGATGATCAAGCGTATTATTAGTCACGTCTGCATTGTTGGATGATTTATCATTCTTGTCCTCAACTTTAAAGAATCTGCCCATCAGTATTGATTAGCTTGGTCAAAATAAATAGATTACACTTGCTTAAACAAGTTAAGTCAAATCTACCGTGATTGCGTAAATCAGGTTGTTAAACCAAATTGGCCAAGCCCAAGAATCAGGCATATACTTTACTCGATGCTATTTTCTTCTTTTCTGCTCGTTCTTACCAAATTGACTAGATGTATAATCTCCGCCTCGTAAAGCTTTAGTCGATTGTTCGTTGAATTGCTTGATGGCATCATCAAATATTGGTTTTAATTCGTTCAGTTTAGAATCAAAATTCTCTCTTGGGCTGAGAAAAAATATTCCATATAAGTCGCCTTGTTTCTGAGCTAGAGTTAACATCCCTTTAAAAGGAACATCAGAACCGCTAACTAATAACTGTGGAATAGTACTATTATTCACTAAAGTGTCGAGGGACATCCCGGGAATAGTACTATTATTCACTAAAGTGTCGGAAGAATTTCGGAATTATCCATAGACGTAATTAAGTTAATTTTTGATCAATTACTCAAAACAGTAATAAATAGAATATTGAGTGATTGTTCCCTCTGTATTGTTGATTAACATTAATAATCATGGGCAATTTTGCCATCGTAATTTCGAAATATAGTTGATTTTTTGTGATTCTCTCTTTGGTAAGGATGATTTTCTTCATTTCTCTGTCTGTGAAAAATACTGATGATAATTTCTTGGGCTTAATTATAGTGCATAATCCCTAAAAAATAGAGATCAATAAAATGTAAAAATCCTAATTGATAATTAAATGGAAATTGACTAAAATGAGCTAAACTACATTATGCATATAGAGGGTCAATTTGATCAAGTCGCATATTATGTGGGTTAAAGACCTTTGAAATAGAAATTTATGATACTTGCATAAAAGTTTAGAATTATGATTAATCGAATTTAGTCGTGTTTTATAATAGAATCATTAGAATTTCATATTATATTGTTATGTTTTTTATACTTCTCTAAAATATTGGTCAATAATGTTAAGGAAGAACCTCACTATCTTTATGTTAGTTGGTATTTTGACAACAATCACAGTCACATCAGCTTATCTAATAAGCGCTTCTGCCTACAAACCGGACGATCCTGCTGCAAAGTATCATTGCTTTGCAAAAGATGCTAACGGAAAGTACAATTTAACTGCAGAAGGGGATTTGATCCCTTGTGAGATAGACTCGGGTGACAATGCATGGATGCTTACATCTTCAGCACTTGTACTTATAATGACACCTGGAGGTTTGGCTATATTTTATGCCGGACTGACGAGGCAAAAAAATGCTGTTAATACTCTTCAGATGGTTTTCTGTACTACCGGAATTGTCGCTGCACAGTGGGTCCTATTTGGATATAGCTTAGCTTTTGGTCCAGACGCAGGTGGTTATGGATTTATTGGGACTCTAGACTGGGCTGGATTAAATAATGTTCTTCATGATGTTCCTTCAATTGCCTATGGAGGCATAACTGGGACCACTATTCCACACCAAACATACATGATATTCCAGATGATGTTCGCCATTATTACTCCTGCGTTGATTGTAGCTTCACTAGCTGAAAGAATGAAATTTAGTGCATTTGTTATTTTTGTCGTCCTTTGGGCTACCTTTGTTTATGACTTTGCCGCACATTGGACATGGGAAATTACAGGGCCTGATAATTACGGAATGAATCCTGGATACTGTGGTTTTGGATGGACTGGTTGCTATGGATCACTTGATTTCGCTGGTGGAACCGTCATTCATATAACATCTGGATTTTCCGGGCTTGTCGTGGCATTAATGTTGGGAAGAAGAATAGGATATGGTAAAGTTCCTATGGAACCACACAACATATCACTCGTAGTTTTAGGCGCTGCGCTACTGTGGTTCGGGTGGTTTGGATTTAATGCAGGTTCTGCCGGGGCAGCCGCTACAAATGCAACAAGCGCATTTGTTGCAACGCAGGTAGCTACTGGTATGGCCGCGATTACCTGGATGCTCCTTTCTTGGGCACATACAGGGCGAGCATCCACTGTGGGAGCTGCTTCCGGTGCTGTAGCTGGACTTGTAGCCATTACGCCAGCTTCTGGGTTTGTCTCTCCAATGTCTGCTCTTGTTATCGGAATAGTTGCGTCAGTAGCGTGCTACGCAGCGGTAATGTTCAAGAACAGTAGGAAATGGGATGATGCATTGGATACTTGGGGAGTACACGGAATTGGTGGGCTTGTTGGAGCCTTATGCACGGGATTGTTTGCAGAAAAGCGATTTACACCATGGGGAGACAATGGACTCGTATTCGGCAATCCACATCAATTATTAGAAAATGCTGTCGGTGCTTTTGCCGCTATGGCATGGGCTATGGGTATCACCGCAGTAATCATCAAGATAATGGACAAGGTATGGCCTGGAGGCATAAGAGTTACGCCAAAGGAAGAAGAAATCGGGCTGGACTTAACCCAACACGGAGAACGAGCTTACGTAAGCGAGTAGGAATCTATTTTTTCCTCTTACTTTTTTATTTACCGATAAACACCCAAAGGAATAATTTATCATTCGTATGCTTATATATTTTCAGATATTAGGAATTTACATGGCTGAAAAATTTACAATAGTAAGATTAAGTACCGGAAATGAAAAGTTTGAAATTTTGGTAAAACCTGACCCAGCTTTAGAGTATAAACTTGGTAAAAAAATTGACATTTCCAATATCATGATCTCAGATGAAATTTATTCAGATGCTAACAAGGGCACAAGAATCTCAACTGAGAAGTTAATGAAACATTTTAAGACAACAGATCAACTGGAAATAGCAAAGCAAATTATGACTAAAGGTGATCTTAACCTGAACACAGAACAGAGAAGAAAGATGATTGAAGAAAAGAAAAAACAGATCGTCCAGTATATAAACAAAAATTTTGTCGATCCCAAAACCCATATGCCCCATCCCATCTCTAGGATTAATGCTGTTCTTGATGAAGCAAGGGTCGCAATTGATCCCTTTAAGCGGTTAGATGATCAAATTAAGGATGTCATCGATCCATTGAGAAAAATATTGCCCCTAAAGTCTGAAATATTGGAGTTGACCGTAACTGTACCGACTCAATTTTCAGGACAATCGTTTAGTGTGTTCAAAAGTATAGGTGAGATAAAATCAGAACAATGGCTTTCGGATGGATCGTTACAAGTAGTTCTCAGTATTAACGCGGGCATGAAGAGCTCATTTCTGGATCGCATCGGAACTGCAACCAAAGGCACAGCTCAGGTCACCGAGAAGTAATCATTATTCATCTTTTTGGCCACACTTAAAATATAAGTCTGTTCTAACTTTCCCAAAAAGGGAGAATTATGAATAGAATATTTTTGGATTCTTGTTTTGGAGGATTACGATATGCAAGAAACTAAGAGAAAATACGTTATTCCTGGAGATGTTGTAGCGGAAGGTAATTTGAAACCTCTGGTAAATGTATTTAGGAATGGAAATTCAATTATAGCAACTCGAATTGGAATTACAGAATCAAGTAAAGATGGGGCGAAAGTTATTCCATTGTCGGGAGTGTATTACCCGCGGGCAAATGATATTGTAATAGGTAAAATACTGGACCATTCATCTCTTTCTTGGTCAATTGACATCAATTCATGTTTTCTTGCACACTTACCCGCGCAGGATGTATTTGGGAGAGATTTTTCGCCGGCCCAAGATGATATGGGACGTCAATTAACAAGTGGAGATATTATTGTAGCAAGAATTGCGATTTTTGATAGGACAAGGGATCCAATCCTTACTATTCAAGATAATGACTTGGGAAAAATACCAACAGGTGAATTGATAAAAATATCTCCAACTCGGGTTCCAAGACTCATAGGAAAGCGGGGTTCCATGATCCAAACAATCGAACACGCAACTTCTACAAGGATCACTATAGGTCAAAATGGATTAATTGTAGTGTCAGGAAAAGACAAGGAAGGAGTTACTCTTGCAATCAATGCAATTCATATAGTAGAAGTGGAAGCACATACTTCAAACCTTACGCAGAGAATCAAGCAATTACTGAATGTTCCGGAATCGGAAATTGAAAATGAGGATACTCAAGCAAGTCATGAAATGAATCACGCAGAAACTAATGGTGATGAGGTTAATTCAAATGATAAACAAATGGGAATGATAAACTCAAATGGTTCAAAATAGAAGCCTCATAGACGAAAAAGGAATAAGAAGCGATGGAAGGGTAATAGATGAATTAAGAGAGGTAAAGATTAAAGTAGGGGCCATAAAGAATGCAGATGGCTCTGCTCTTATAGAATTTGGGAAAAATAAGATAATTGCAGCGGTCTATGGTCCTCGAGAAGTTCATCCAAAACATATGGCGTTATCTGACCGGAGTGTTGTTAGATGCAGATATCACATGTCCCCGTTTTCGACAGATACTCGCAAAAGTCCTGCACCGTCTAGGAGAGAGACGGAAATATCCAAGGTCATCCGAGAGGCCTTAGAACCCGCACTAATTCTTGAGGATTATCCTCGTGCAGCGATTGATATCTTTATTGAAGTATTGCAAGCAGACGGAGGTTCACGATGTGCAGGAATTACGGCTGCTGCTGTAGCTCTAGCAGACGCAGGAATTAATATGCGCGACATGGTTTCAGCATGTGCAGCAGGGAAGGTTGATGACAAAATAGTGATTGACATTAATGACACTGAAGACAAAGAAGGAGGAGCTGATATGCCTGTGGCTTATATGCCAAATCTTGAAAAAATTACGCTTCTTCAGCTCGATGGAGAATTGAATTCAGACGAATTCAATAGGTGTTTGGAAGAAGCCATACGTGGTTGCTTGAAAGTGCATGAAATACAACGTTCCTCCTTAATGGAAAAGTACTTTGGTGATGAAAAGGGATTGAATGAATAATGAGTATCTCCAAGAAATCTCCAATAATTGTTGAAAATCTTCGCAAAAAACAGATGAGAGAATCTGTTTCAACGGGAAAAAGACTAGATGATAGAGGTTTAGATGAAATAAGACCAATTGAAATTGAAGTAGGCGTAATAAAAAAGGCAAGTGGATCAGCTTGGGTAAGGTTGGGTAAGACGGAAGTAGTCGCAGGAGTAAAAGTCGAAACTGGTGAACCTTTTGAAGGACTGGAAAATAGTGGAGCTCTAATAATTACAGCGGAAGTACTCCCGATTGCATCTCCGCATATAGAACCAGGTCCACCTGATGAAGAAACGATTGAACTTGCTAGGGTTGTTGATAGGGGCGTAAGGGAATCAGATATGTTAGATTTAAGCAAGTTGGTTTTGGTTCCCGGAAAAATAGTGTATACCATTTTTGTGGACTGTAGTATTATTAACGTGGATGGTAACCTTTTTGATGCCACGTCTTATGCTGTAGTAGCCGCATTATCAAGCTGTAAACTACCAGTTTTTGAAATTAAGGATGACAAAGTAGTAGACACAGGAAGAACTCAGGAGCCTCCCATAACTACTACCCCAATATCTATCACTACAGTTAAAATTGGTGATTATTTGCTTTTGGATCCAAATATTGAGGAAGAAGCTTGTATGGATGCGAGACTAACTATTACAACAAATTCAAAAGGTTCAATTGTTGCAATGCAAAAGGGACTAAAAGGATACTTTACAGTGGATGAGGTGAAGGATATTGCAGGCAAAGCCAGAACCAAGGGAAAAGATGTAAGAGTAAAAATTCAGGAATTGATCAAGCTTGGTAAGTAGAAGTAAGCACAAAATATCTCGCCTTAAGGGATTAGGTGTAAAATATGGAGCTACAGTAAGGAAGAGATACGGAATAATTTACAGGGTTTTGAAAAAAAAGAGGAGATGTCCTAAATGTGGATCAATAAAATTTGATAGGAAGGCTTTGGGAATTTGGTACTGTTCAAAATGTAACTATAAAGTAGCTGCAGGTACATACGATGTAAACGTTGAAAAAACCAAGAGTAAGTATTAGAATTCAAATCGTACTAGACAACCTTACATCATTATTATCAATCAAGAGTGTAAATACAATCATTAATGCTCTACAACCTGAAACTAGATTTCTCACCGGTAATGAAGAAATAAGAATTACCTCTAATGATGGTGTAATTTGTATTAATATTAGTACTGTCGATTTACAATCAATGCGTGCCATTATTAACACATACGTCAGGTTATTGAGTTTATCGTACTTGTCTCTAAATTTATAAAACGCTATAGATTTATGATGGTAAAGCAAAGTAACTAGAAATGAGTGAACAAGAAATACCTCCATGGTTAAGAGAACAACTTACAAGGCTACAACAGCTGCAGCAAAATTTACAAGCAATTCTAATACAAAAACAACAACTTGAAGCCGAATCTGTGGAGATTGAAAAGGCTACCGAAGAGTTAAAGAAATCAGAACAGGATGAAGCAGTCTACAAGAGTGTAGGACCCCTACTGATTAAAACCAAAAAGGATGATACTCTTAAGGAGCTAGACGAGAAGAAAGATCTCTCCAACACCCGGTTGGTGGTTCTAGGTAAACAGGAAACAAGAGTAAAAGAAAATTTAAAGGAAGTTGAAAACAAGATAAATGAAATGATTCGAATGGGTCAAGGACAACCAGGCAATATGGGTACGAAACCAAACACTTGATGATTTTTTGCTTCACTTGGAATAATTCTTTAGTATAGCAGGGTATTCTAAATTCTATATCAACGATCAGTTCCTGTATTGAGGTCCTTCCCATCCTTAATTCAGTTTATGACATTTATTTACATGTCTGTGAGAACAACCTCACACATCATATCGAACAAATTTAATATTCTATTAAGGACAGCTGTATGGCTAGCTAATTAATATTTAGAACCAAATACTTGATACTAATCTACTCCTGCTCCAAAGGCGGAATCGGAATTTCTCTCGTTGTTTTTCTCATTTCAATAAACGTTTCTGTCTTCTGTACTCCTTCTATGCGTCCGACTCGTTCTGATATCAGCTGATGCATTTCGTCCAATGAATGAGAATTCATTGTTACTAATATATCAAATCTCCCAGTAACTTCCGAAACTTCCGTAACCCCTGGGATTCTGAATAACTCGCTCAAAACGTTATCTCTCAATTTTGAATCCATGTTTATACCAGTTAGCGCCTTCACATTAAATCCAAGGGCTTCATCATTCATCAATATCGTAAATTTTCTTATAATGCCCCTCTTTACTAATCTTTTAATCCTACTGTATACTACCGACGCGTTAATATTGATTTTTCTTGATAGTCTGGGAACCGAAATGGATGCGTCATTCGAAAGTTCCTCCAAAATTTTAAGATCCAAATCGTCTATTTTATACATAAGAAATCACTGATTATATCGTAAATTTTGAGGTTAATAAATGTATTAATTTCAATTTTAACTATTTTTTTTATCAATAATTCATGATTAAATAATCTTTTTCGATTTAAATAACTCTGCTAAGAGTATAGCACCCTTTGCAGAACCCATTTTTTCATTGTGAGTTAGCAGTACGTATTTTATACCGTTCTTAAATACAGTATCCTTTCGCAATCTTCCTACAACTGTGGTCATTCCATCGTTAATTTCTCTATCAATTCTTGGTTGAGGTCTCGTAGGATCATCATGAACAATTATGTAATCTTTTGGCGCAGAAGGAAGATCTTTTATTGATACAGATTTGGAAAAATTAATCATTGATTCCTTCACCTGGTCGGGTAAAGCGGTTTTTTTTAGTTCAGCAAAAACTGTTTCGGTATGTCCATCTATTACCGGAACTCTAGTACATGTGCAACTTACGTTTATGTTTGCATTCATAATTGATTTACCATCAAACTTTCCTAGGATCTTTTTTGTTTCAACTTGAACCTTTTCCTCCTCTTTTGGTATATACGGGATTACATTATCCATTATATCCAATGCTATGACTCCAGGAGATCTGCCAGCTCCAGAGAGAGCCTGAAGTGAAGTCATGATTACATTTTCTAATCCCATTTCATCCAATAATGGCTTGAGCGTTATGGCCATCCCGGTGGTTGTGCAGTTAGGTAATGGTGCGATAAAACCATTCCATTTCCTATTCTTCCTCTGAATATTTAATAATTCACTGTGTTCGTCATTTATTCCCGGAATTAATATTGGAACGTCGTCTTCGTATCTAAATGCCGCAGCGGTACTTATAACAGGAACTTCTGATGCCATCTTTGGTTCAATCATTTTTGCATCTTCTGATTCAAGTGCGGTAAAAATTAGATCAACCTTCTTTGGGTTAATTTCCTCTACCCTATTTATCACCATATCCCTTACTCTTTCGGGAATATTTTCCTTATTGTGCCATTTGAGAAGTGAAGTATTTGGATCCCTAAGTGCATCAATGTATCTTTTTCCCGCTGATCTTTCTGATGACGCAACTTGCACCAAGTCAAACCACGGGTGTTTATTCAGTCCAATAACAAATTCTTGTCCTACAGCGCCCGTAGCACCTATTACCGCAACCTTTAACATAATCTGCGGTTATTGAGAACGCAACTAATATTCGTTTTCAGAAAAAACATAATATTATCCATTTATGTTATATAGCATCTAATTTGGAATTTAAATGATACAGAATTCTTGTTCTCATGGCGGGGTTTACAGTATAAACCCCAGCCTAGTAAAAGTTGATTTTAGTTCCAATATTAATCCATTTGGCACATCTAAGATGGTTCTAAAGGTGCTAAGAAAAAATTTATCAAAACTTTCATCAATTTACCCAGATAATGAACATGTCGTTCTAAAAAAGAAAATTTTAGACTATTTAGGCAGCAATTTATCACAGGATTCAATTAATGTAGGGAACGGAGCAACTGAATTAATTTATAACTTTGTGAGGGCGTTTGTTCGGAACCGAGTACTAATACCATCACCGACATTTTGCGAATATGAGTTGGCATCAAGAAAAATAGGGGCCAAAATCAAGCATATCCCGCTGAAGAATTGGAATCTGGATATTGATAGAATATTAGAAAAATCAGATAAATCTGACGCAATATTCTTGTGCAATCCGAACAATCCAACTGGAATATTTGCATATCATTTAATAGAAAGATTAATAGAAGAAATAGATGAGTCCGTAAAGATTCTCATAGATGAAAGTTTTATTGAATTTGTTGACGAGATTAAGCACGCAAGAAGTTTCATTGATAAAATTAACGAATTCCAAAATATAGTCGTGTTACGTTCAATGACAAAATCATTTGGACTCGCAGGGTTAAGATTGGGTTATTGCGTTTCGCATCCAAATATCGCAAGGAAAATATCGCACTATAAAATTACTTGGAACGTAAACGGATTAGCTCAATTAGCTGGTGTTACTGCATTGGAAGATATTTCTCATGTGAGAAGGGCACAAAAAATGATACGAGTTGAGCGTGAGTTTATGCATAATGTTTTAAATAATAAATTAAAATCATTCGCTGCACATGAATCAGATGTAAACTATTACTTAATACAATTGCATAATAATAATTCTACGCTACTTAGAGATTTACTACTTGAGAGAAATGGTATCCTTGTTAGAGATTGCAGTGATTTTAAGGGCATGTATGACAAGTTCATAAGGGTTGCGGTAAAGACCCATGATGAAAATTTACAACTCCTAAATTCATTGGAAGTAATTGATAAATGAAAGGAAATCTGTTGATGATACAAGGAACCTCATCGGGGGCCGGGAAGAGTACTACGGTAATAGCACTATGCAGAATATTCTCCGATATGGGTTATAAAGTATGTCCATTTAAGGCTCAGAATATGACTTCGAATTTTTATGATCTTAAAGAAAATAATTCAGTAAAGGAAATGGCAAGAATACAAGCTGTTCAAGCCATTGCCGCCCGAGTAAGACCAGACATTAGGATGAATCCAATTCTCTTGAGACCTCTCAGAAATAATGTAAGCGAAATTTTTTTAGGGGGATTAAAAAATTTGCGCATGAGTGCAGAAGAGTACTACAGTAATTTTGTTCTTCAAAAGGGTTTCCCTAAGGTCCTACAAGATATAGAAAGTCTTAGAAAAGAATATGATCTAATTCTAATAGAAGGTGCAGGGTCACCTGCAGAAATTAACTTATCAAAGTATGATATCGCAAATATGATTTTAGCCGAAAAAATAAATTCAAAAGTATTATTGGTAGCAGACATTGAACGTGGGGGCTGCTTTGCCGCTATAGTTGGCACAATAAAATTATTGCCAACTCGGCAAAGAAAATTTGTTAAAGGTGTAATAATTAACAAGTTTCTCGGAGAAAAATCTATACTAAATAGCGGGATAATATCTGTTGAAAAAATGACACACAAGAGGGTTTTAGGAGTAATACCAAAAACACGGTTCGATATCCCAAATGAAGATTCATTGGATCAAAAGAGATCAAAATCATCGTATAACAAGAGCTATCTTGAAAAACAAATCGATAACGTTGCATCCACCTTTAAAAGAAACATTGACATGAAATATCTTTTAAATATTGTAAAAATGAATTATGATCTCTAACTATATTTTGTTAACACTTGTTGGCGGCATTGCCCTTTCTTTCTTACTAGTCGATCCTCCAAATAGGATTCATCCTGTATCATGGTTGGGAAAACTCGTAAGCTTCTTCATACCAAAATTAAAGCACAAATCAAGTCTTAAGCAGGAAAGACTAAAGGGTATAATTTTTACCTTGACATTAACATTTGGAATTTCTGTGACCTCGTATTACTTTTCGATTGCATTATACAAATTATTTGGAATATTTGCATTATTGATATACTCACTCTTGGTACTGAAACTTACTATGGCAATTCTTACTTTAGAACGTCATGTAAGGGCTGTAACATATGCGCTGGATGAGGAAAACCTGATTGATGCGAGAAAGAAGCTTTCATATATTGTAGGAAGAAGGACTGAAGCTCTAGATAGAGAACATATAATATCTGCTACGATAGAATCGATAGGCGAAAGCCTGGTCGATGGGATGTGTTCCCCATTATTCTACTATTCACTATTTGGTCCTCCTGGTGCAATTGCTTATCGAATTATCAACACCCTTGACTCTATGATAGGTTATACTGATAAATACCATTATGAAATTGGGTGGATAGCTGCAAAACTAGATACCATTTCAAACTATCTACCCGCAAGATTATGTGGAGTATTGCTGGTAGTTTCTTCGAAGATAGTCGGTGCCGATTGGAAAAATTCCATATTGGTAATGCGTATGGATCACAATAACACGCCAAGTCGTAATGGTGGATACCCAATGTCAGCGTTAGCTGGGGCCCTAAGGGTGAGGTTAGAAAAAGTTGGATTTTATGGGTTGGGTATAAATATCGAGCCTCTATCTATTGAAAAATGCAGTAATGCACTCACAATGGTAAAATTATCAGTAATCTTGTTTTTTGTTTTTGTATCAATCCCCATGGTTTTGTTATTATCATTGATGGGATGGTGGGACATTTTATATGGTTTTTAAATCATTCCTCTCTGTTCTGTCTTTTTTGACAATCATACCAATGCCAAGAGCATATAATTATGATTTAGCTACGATAGCAAAAAACATGTATTTTTTTCCACTTTATGGAGTAATAATTGGCATAATTGTAGGACTTGTAGCACTACTATCCTCTAGCTTTCTCCCTCATTATATTACTAGCTTTGTAATATTGATAACATTCGTTATTGTTACCGGTGTTCATCACATCGATGGATTAGCTGATTTTGCCGACGGACTGATGTCAAATGGTGATAAAGAATCCAAGCGAAAAGCAATGTCTGATCCAATTGTGGGAGCTGCAGGGACTACTGCTTTGATTATTAGTTTTATTGGGCTATTTATTGCATTAATAAATTTTGAATCCGCAATAAAATTATTTTACTCCATTATTGTATCAGAGGTAATAGCAAAATATGTAATGGTATTTCAGGCATCTGTGGGACATTCGTCTTGGTCGGGTTTTAGTTCCTCATTCACTATTGAGATGAAAAAAGGTTACAAAATAATTATGTCTATTATTATCACTGTATTAATAGTATACGTTATCGAAGGCATGATGGGTTTACTAACTTTAGGAATAGTATTAATTATTGGTCTCATCATTTTAATTTTATCTTACAAGAATTTTGGAGGAGTAAGTGGTGATGTCTTCGGCGCTTCTAATGAAATATCTCGTCTAACATCATTACTGATATTATCCACATTAATGATCTGAAAATGACAAAAGAGATGTTAGCTCTTATTATGTGTGGCGGTAAAGGTAAAAGAATCAAGAATTTCTGTTCGGACAAAGCCATGCTTAAACTTGACAATAAACCATTGATTGAGCATATTCTTATTGCTTTAAAAAATTCTAAAAAATTTAATAGAATCTATGCAGCTGCAAGCTTCAACTGCAAACTCACCATGGATTTTTTAAAGAACCATCAATATTCATTTAATGGATTTCTTAGAATTATAGAGACAAGTGGTATTGACTACTCGACTGACCTAATATTTGTTTTAGAAAAACTGAAACCTTCAGTTGTTTTTGTCTTGCCTTCAGATATGCCATTAATAACTTCGGAATTGATTGACAGGATAATTTCTAATTGGGAAGCCGACCAGCAGTGTATGTCGATACTATTGGATAAGGAATTCATAATAAATTTGGGCCTATTACCTACCATATCGATAAAATCGGTAGGCAAAGAGTATTTTTATTCTGGAATAACAATTTTTGATTCATCCAAAATACAAAGAGGACTAGTAATCAAAGAGCATTATATAACATTGAATAGTGAAAGGCTGGCATTTAACATAAATACAAAAAAAGATTTCTTGCTACTAAGTTCTAAAAAAATTAATCAAGGGTACTAATGTTCTCTCCAAGGATTGTCGCCTTTCCGCCAGTTTTTTTCGCTATCGGATTTCCACATGATTTGCAATTGATATCACTGGTAGCATGAGAAAAAATAACGCTTGTTTCATGACAACTTGTGCATTGTACCGATAAGAAGTTGCTCTTTGGTTTTGGAATTAGAATATTTTCTCTTCTCATTGTGCATCACAATTTAAGGCTGGATTTCCAGTTTCCGCATACGCATACCTTCTTTCATTGTTTTACGCTGACAATTTTTGCAGGTATATCTAAGAGTAATCTTCTTAGTAGTCTTAGCAGTTCTTTTAAGCTCTGGAAACTTTTGTCCACCATATCCCTTCTTGTCTTCTGCATGTCGTCTTGCTCCCTCAGCTGTTTTTCTATCTTTCCCCTTCTTATATATGGACAAAGATTGTATTGTGTGTTTTTTGCATTTTGGGCAGAATTTTTTCAACTCTTTCCGCATTTTCATAATCTCAAATAGTCCTTTGTGGGTAATTTAAGGGCAACGAAGAATATAGTATTCAACTCTCCTTCCTCATTAAAAAAAATAGCAAAAAATTGTATTTTGAATATTTAAGAAAATCCTAGTTGTTCCTTAATACTTGAGAAAATCTAATATACTCATTA
>DATBHO010000093.1:0-10630 GCA_036557405.1 Nitrososphaeraceae archaeon | reverse complement strand
AGTCTTTAGCTACAGTGGGTTTGCCTACAGGCTGAGATTCAGTTTTAGAACCAGGTTGAGTACCTTCTGGCTGAGGTGCACTAACGTTAGGGTATTTATCTTTGAAATAGTTTACATTTTCAGAACAGTGAACTATTTCATCATCCCTAAGATTATGACCTATTTTTGCTGCCAAGTTTATGCAATCTTGCATATTTTTATCCGCATTTTGATAAGCACCTGAATTTTTAAAGTCGTTAAAAGATATCTTATTCTCATTTAAAACGCCATTTTTTATATCATCTACTAACTGTTTCAAATTATCATAGTCTTTCAAAATGGTCTGTTCTTTATTCAGTGCTTGTATCGGATTAATACTACCTATAAAAAACAATATTCCAAAACTTATTATTGTTACTAAGAGATAAGATATATTGGTGAACCTGACACTATGCAATGATTAAAGATCAAGATCATTATAAATAAATCTTTTTCATGCCACTTATTTGGTAGTACAATAAGTTTTTAATGATGCCTCAAATTATTTCCATTTCAATAAAATCTTGCATTTAATAAATTATCACCATACAAAATGAACTTCATTTTTCCCTTTTTGTCTACGCTACAAGCCATTCGTCTACTGTTTCATTATGATGACATAAATAATAAAATCAAGTTCCAGTAATAAAATAGTAGATTTGAGGATTAAGCTATTTTAGTTATATGATTCTGCCACCGCATATTATATCATTTCAATCAAATATTGTCACTGTCTAATTTACAATATTAATCATTCTTCGTCAAAGGTTTCAAAATTATAGTAATTTTCGCCGAGTAATATTGAGAAAAAACCATATTGTTAATTAGTGTCATCTCCTTAAATTTGATCGTGACAAGGAAGAAAACATTCTATATTCTTATGATGAGTGGTATTGCATTTATTATAATCGGAGCTGCATCAATGATTGATTCCAATATTCCTCGAAAAGTGGCATTGGATAGTACATTGAAGGCGAATTCAACTGATGTCGTCACACCGATAATGAATAGAGGAAGTCTTGGCGAAATCATTATTGATGGTTCCAGGTTTAATTTCAAAATTGAAGATCCAGATAAATCAGTTGTCGTTTCAGTTACCAATCATTCACATTATAAATACAATTTGGTTGCTAAAAAAGAAGGAGAATATAGATTTGAAACAAAGAATGTAGGAAGCTCAGTACTGCATATTGATGGATATGTAGAAAGTAAGGCCTCCACGTTGGCGATTGGCGGTCAAATGATGTTACTCATAACAGGAATCATAGTGTTGGGTTTTGGGATAAAGACACGGTATATCTAAATTAAATGACAGTTAACCTACTGTTCCTCTTCTATAGGAACCAAGAACTTTAAGAAATGTGCATTTTTTTTCAATTTTATTTAATGTCTTTTTAACCTCGTCTTCTTCAATATGACCCTCCAGGTCTAAATAGAAATTATATTCCCAAGGTTTTTCTTTAGTAGGTCTTGATTCTATTTTAGTAAGATTAATGTTACCAGCATTAAATTCTTGTATTACTGAAAATAACGATCCTGGAGTATGCTTCAATCCAAATATCATGGAAGTTCTATCATTTTTGGTAGGATTTGTTTTTTGATCAGACAGTACCAAGAATCTAGTGAAATTATTTTTCCTGTCTTCGATATTTTCCTCAAGAATCTTCATATCATAAAATTCTGCAGCGCTCTTACTTGCAATTGCCGCAGCGTCAACAATTTTTTTTTCCTTAATAAGCCTAACAGATCCGGCAGTGTCATAGGTAGGTATAGGATCGAGATTTCTTTTTTTGATATAATTTCTGCACTGGGCTAATGCCTGGGGATGCGAAAGTACCCTGGTTATTGTCGTATAATTTTGTAATGCAATTAGACAGTGATTAATTTTCAGAAATATTTCACCAGTAATTTTTTTTTCCGTATCTAATAATAGGTCGTAAATCTCGTTCACAGAACCCTCAATTGAGTTTTCAATTGGTACCACTGCAAAGTCAATATTTTTGTTTCGGAATGCATCGAAAATATCCTGGAATAGTTTCATAGGAACCAGCTTTAAATCAGGGAAAAGCTTTTTTGCGGCAATCTCACTATATGCTCCGTGCTCCCCTTGGTAGGCGACAATTTTTCCTTTCAAATTATTTACCTATTTTAAAGACCATTAATTCTTATATTTTTATGTCATTTTTCCACAGATCTCTAAAAACATGGAATAAACGAACCTGTTAAATATTCTGTTTTATGATAAAGTATTTAATGCTTAATTCTTGAAACTAATATAGATGCATCTAGACCAACAGTATATTGATCCTCTAGAAAAACAACTCTTGAATGACATTCAATGGACATTCCCTCTGGTTAGTAGGCCATATCTCGAAATAGCAACTAAACATCGAATTAGTGAAGATGATGTGATGAGAAGGATATCTTATTTGAAACGATGTGGACTAATAAGACAAATAAATGCAATTTTTGATACGAGAAAATTAGGTTATAAGAGCGCATTAGTTGCATTTGCCGTTAAAAAGGATAGGCTTGATTCAGTGGCACTGGAAGTTAATAAGCATCCTGGCGTAAGCCACAATTATGAAAGAGATCATGAGTTTAACATGTGGTTTACATTGGCTGTTCCTCCTGATGGAGACTTAAAAAAAGACCTTGAGCAAATGGCATCATTCGATGGTGTAATAAAATTCCGTCTTTTGCCAACTCTTAAACTTTATAAAATAGGGGTGAAACTCGATATGGTAAATAGCGATCCTGCTAAGATAAGTCCTGATGATAGTGTAAAGACAATAGATCAAAAAAAGTTTGACATTACAGCCAGAGACAAAGAATTCATTAGGGAATTACAAAAAGATCTAGAGGTGACTGCAAGACCATTTGATAAATCTGCAAACAATCTTGGGATAACCGTTGATGAATTATTTGAGAAGGCTATGGAGTACGAATCAATAGGGGTTATGAGGCGATTTGCAGCAATCCTACGGCACAGAGATGCTGGCTTTACTGCAAATGGAATGATTGTTTGGAAAGTTCCGGATGGTAATATTGATGAGGTTGGTTACAAATTAGCATCATTTCCGCAAGTTAGTCATTGTTACAGAAGACCCGTATATCCTGATTGGCCATTTAATCTATTTAGCATGATCCATGCGAGAACAACCGAGTCAGCCAAGCAAATAGCGATCGAGCTGTCCAATTTTACTGGAATTAAGGATTATCGAATTCTCTTCAGTTCAAGAGAGTTTAAGAAAGAAAGGGTAAAGTACTTTGTCAACTGACATCAATTTTCATCCAGTACGTGTAGTACTTTCAATCTGTTGAACATAATAATATATAATTGTGATTGAATCCTGTTTATTCAGTTCAGATATTAGTCATTTTTTTAAGTCTAATATGTTACCAAATATTGAATTTATATGCTAAAGGTACTCGTATTTCGTTTGAAAAATTATCATGAAAAACTATTGAAATAAAAGAGTTACATAAATTGGATTCATTGAAATAACGGCATTTGAATGATGTCAGTAAGGATAAAAATTTATTATTAGTCGAACGTAATTGGCGGTTAAGCGAAGTTAGCCCAGACTGGTTAAGGTACGAGCTTCCCAAGCTCGGGATCGCGGGTTCAAATCCCGCACTTCGCAGATAAAATATTATGAATTTCCTTACTATTATTTATGCAAGCCAAAAAGTATTTTAGAATATACTTAAAAACAGGTGTTTGTCATTCTTTTAATATAGTTGAAGCAAGTAATAACTTTTCACTCCTACAAGGGTGGTACTGGAAAAACCACTTTAGCAGCTAACTTGGCAGCATTATTAGCTAAAGAAGGAAACAACGTATGTATTGTAGATATTGATGTTTATGCTCCTAGCCTTCATTCATACTTTGGAGATAATGTTCAGAATAAAATTAAGAATACTATAAATGATTATATTGTTGGTGCTTGCGGGGTTGATGACTTATTAATTGAAGTAACACCCTTACAACAATTATCAGAGAAGGGGTCTCTAGGGGGCAAGATAATAGGTTGTTTTTCTAGTCCAAAAAGAGAGGATATTCTAAAGATTGAAGGAGTAAAAGAAGATAAGAACAGAATGAGTATGCTCAAGAGATTCATTAACTTTAGAGAGGAATTAATCGAGAAAAACGATATCGATTATGTAATCATGGATTCAAGTCCTGGAATTAGATTTTGGGCAATAAATGCCTTAGCATTGTCAGATATTGTATTTCTCACGCTAAAAATGGGAGACATGGATATTGGAGGAACTAAGATGATTGCCAATGAGATATTGGCTCAGTTTAAGGAGCAAGGAAATACCAAATATTATCTCCTTCTCAACAGAATTGCTGGGTACTGTATTCCGTATATGCAAATAGGTCAATCTCACGATCATCAATCAGAAGCAAATTATAGCACCTTAACTCCAGTAGCAGATGATTTTATTAAGAAATTGAGTACTGAAACAGGTATTGACATAATGGATTCCATCCCATGTTATTGTGATATCCAATTTGCGCAGAAGGAATTTTTAACGGTTCTTGGGTATCCCGAACATCCTTTCTCACATCAAATTGACCATCTAAAAACGCTAATAGAAATTTGAAATGATTTACTGATTTTTGTTTCTGCATATCCAAAAGAACAGGTATATAGATCCAAATTGATATAGTATCCAAAATGTCTATTCCAGGAGCTGCTGAGCTCACAGATGGCGAAGAAAATATTTCTCCCACTTTGTTCCTCTTATCCGGTCCACCTGGAATTGGAAAGAGAGATTATTGTAGAGAATTTCTAGAAGAAGGCTTAAGTTCCAGAAAAAGATGCATTTTTCTTTCCTCGAAAATCACAGATAGAGAAGACATAGACTCCTTTAACCTGAACGGAAAAAAATTTAATTCGTTATTTGTTAACCCGGCGCTCCTGTACGATAGTCCTGATGAAAAATCTCTAAATGAGACTTTGAAGCAAATAATTTCTTATCTTTCACATATACAAGGTGATTTTTCTCTAGATCAAAGGAGCAAAATTGGTGGAGAGAATGGAGACAATATTGTATATTTTGTTATGGATTCACTAAATCATTTTTGTGATATTTTTGATGTCAGTCCGATTAGAAAATTTTTGGCAAAACTAGTTCTCCAGCTGAAGAAAAGGAGGACTATAGGGATTTTTACTATTGATTCACCGATATCTTCAGAATATCAACCGATAGTGTCATTTTGTGATGGAATTATGGAAATGAAATTTGAAGAGTCAAATGGTTCGTTGAGTAGGAAAATAAGACTTCTTTCTATGGCTGGACATGCAATGACAAAACCGACTTGGCTACAATTTAGTATTGACAAGAATGGACGATTTACCTTTGCAGATGATCTAGTTAAATGCACATTAGATGGCAGAGTCATACAACATCCTCCACTTTATTATCTTGACTTACCATTTCACTCAGAAGGCTGTGCAAGAACATATAGAAAATTTATGTCAGTTTTTAAAGACCTTGATCCAAAATACGAAGTTTTGAATTATAACTTTTGTTTCATTGATATTGTGGGGTTATCTAATCCAGAGCTTCCGGTTCACAGGCAAAAGGAAAAGATCGTAAGATTAAATGAATTTATCAGCTCCTGTAATTCATTCAGAAAAATATCGGATGATTTGAAAATAATTCTTCCTGCTGGAGACGGCATGGCTATAGGGTATGAAAACAACCCTGAACTACCATACAAATTAAGCGTCGAGCTTCATGGCTCTCTCCGCAAATATAATAAACGAATGGAGACCGATAACACAATTAAAGTCAGAATTGGTTTAAGTTCTGGGCCGGTATTCACAGTTTATGACATATCAAACAGACTTAATGTTTGGGGGCCCGGTATAATAATGGCAAGAAGGGTAATGGACTTGGGTGATAGCTGGCATATTCTTATTACAGAAAATTTTGCCATGCAACTAATACCACTATATGAAGAATACAGAAATAATATCAGGCTTATCGGATCGTATGAAATCAAACATGGAGAGAGAATAAATGTCTATTCAGCTTATAGTGATGATTACGGTAATCCAGAATTGCCGGAAAAATTTAAACAAATCTATACAAACCCATAATTTGCTTAAATACTAAAGTTCGAAGGAACTCTTAATCACTTCCACGATCAAAGATTTCTTTAAATTATCCATCAAAGTTCTAATCACTAAATCGTCAGTTGATGGGTTAGTAATGAAGCAAAATAAAAAGAAGGATAACAACAATATAAAGAAGGACAAAACTCCAAATACTAAAAAAGAGAAGGGGGAAAAGAGCTACTTCTCTGTGACTCGAAAGAGAAGAAATAAGAATTTAATGATCATTGTACCAGCTGTGTTAGTACTGATAGCTGTCATGGCTTACGCAGTAACTGTATATTCTGAGAATTTGGAAAAACCAAGTCATAAATTTGGTCCGCTTGGCTCTGAGCATGTCCATGCGGCATTCGCGGTAAAGATTAATGGTGAAAAATTAAATTTTAGCCAACCCCAATATCAAGTGCGATCCAAATACATCCACGTAGAAAATAACGATGGTAATACATTACATAGACATGCAACTCGTGTTCCCGTAGGAGAATTCTTCAGAAGTGTTGGTATGAATGTCACTAACAACTGCTTTACTCTTGAAAATAAAACAAGTTACTGCAGTAATGGAACTTCAAATCTGGAATTTTATGTTAACGGAAATAAAACAAACTCTATTGCAAATTATGTGCTCAAAGATAACGACAGGATATTAATAGTCTACGGTAACAAAAATGAAATGGAGACACAACAGGATCTAGATGCCCTAAGACTTACCCAAATAAAGAAATAACAAGCATAGTCAACGCTTTCAGATGCGAATTTTTTCGATTCAAGTCTAACGATAGTAGTTATAGAATTAGTACTTCAGGTTTGAATTTGTAAGGAATCTGGAATTAACTTGGACAAAAGTATTAATTCAAAATGGGCCCATAATTTGCATGGTCGAACCTGCGATACTCATTTCTGCACTTGCAGGGGCAGGATCTTTTTTCTCGCCATGCATATTGCCTATCTTACCCGCCTTTATTTCATACCTATCAGGTACTACGCTTAATGAGATTCAAGATTCATCAGTAGGTCAAACACTCAAGCTAAAAAAAGCAACCCGATTAAATATATTTTTAAATACTGTATATTTTGTTCTTGGATTCTCTCTTGTGTTTGCTGTGTTAGGCGTGTTTCTAAATAGCTTCCTAATGACCGTTGGGTTAGGATTTCAAAATGTATTGTCTTTTTTTGGAGGGCTAGTTATCATAGGATTCGGTACATATTTAATACTCTCAACACGACTGAGACGTCTTAATTTTGAAAAGAGATTTTCTTCTATTCCTAAATTTAAGACCAGCTACATAACATCATTTGTATTTGGAGCCGCATTTGCGGCTGGCTGGACTCCATGTGTGGGACCAATTTTAGGAAGTACTCTTACATTGGCAGCTACTTCTCCGGGAACAGCATACAATTTATTATTAGCATATTCATTGGGACTTGGTATACCATTTTTAGTAACAGGCTTGTTTTTTTCACAAGCCACAAGAATAATTGCCAAAATGGTAAAGTATCTAAAATATTTTAATCCTGCAATGGGGATCATGCTCATAATACTTGGAATATTAGTATTTAGCAATAACCTCAGCATACTTGGCAATTTTCCCCTAGCCAATGAAATTATAAATATTGAGAGGGGATTGTAAGTGAATAAGGATAATATTAGTGCTTTATTAACTGGAGTAGGTGTAGTGGCAATTATTGTTGGATTTGCAATTTATTTCAATAGTCCCCAACTGAACAAATCGCTTTCTGGAAATAGCAATGAACAAATAATAACTTCAGTATCAAATAGTAAGAACGGCATTTCAAATATTAAATTATCAATAGACAAATCTCAGTTTAGAAAAGCCCCAGAATTTAAGGGAATAACCTCTTACATTAATACAAACGGGACAAGGTTATCCGATCTTAAGGGTAAGGTGGTGTTGGTTGACTTTTGGACATACAGCTGTATTAACTGCATTAGAACATTACCGTATCTTGTTGATTGGAATCAAAAATATTCTGATAAAGGATTGGTCATTGTAGGAATTCATAGTCCCGAGTTTGAATTTGAAAAAAACATAAATAATGTTAAACAGGCTGTAACAAGATTTGGAATAAAATATCCAGTGCTGCTTGACAATGACCATGAGACTATGAACGCTTTTCAAAATAGTTATTGGCCGCGAAAATATCTAGTAGATTCAGAGGGATATATTAGATATGACCATATTGGAGAGGGAGGTTATGCTGAGACTGAGAATGCCATCAGGAGCTTATTGGCGGAAAGTTCCAATCAACAAGGCCTTGGGTCATCTAATCTCAATCAAACAAAATTAATTGTCCCTGGAGCCCAAACTGTTGATTTCAATCAAATCAAAACACCTGAATTATATTTTGGTTACCAGTATGCGAGAGCGCAACTAGGAAATATTCAAGGATTTAGTCCTGAAAAGGTTGTAAATTACACAGTATCTGGTTCCAACCTTGACCCGAATATTATCTATCTTCAGGGACTATGGAAAAACAATCCTGATAGTATGGAACTAGTCGGACGTGATGGAAAAATCATGCTGGCGTATTCAGCAAAGTCTATTAATATCGTAGCAGGTGGAAAAGGGGAGGCATACGTAAAGGAGGATGGTAAAGATAACAACACAAATAATACTTTTATAGGGAATGATGTCGACTCAGGAGGAAAGTTAACTGTAGATGGGCAGAGACTCTATAATATCGCAGACCATATAAACTATGAAAGCCACCAAATTGAAATAGATGCCAAGGGACCCGGTTTTAAAATATATACTTTCACATTTGGTTAGTTCCACGGTAAAAAATAATTAATTTTGCCTAATATCTGGCTTCAGTTTCATCACAATTCCATAATCTACTTAGATTTGCATTCAGCTCCAAAAGGTAAGATCGAAAAATAATAATACCAATTTCCCACTTCAGTGAATGGCAGTTCAATTTGATTCCTGAATCGTTGATAGAAACAGTTCTTTCTGATAAATCTATTTTAAATGTGAGACTAATAAGAAGTAAAAGGAGCAAACGCCTCTCCATAAAGGTCGACCGCTCCGGTATTTCAGTCCTCTCTCCGGTTAACGAAGATATTGTAACAATAAGAAATTTCATAAATCATAATAACGCGTGGATTTTGAAAAAAACAAAATTTTATGCAAATCTAAATAATAAATTGGATTACAGTCCTCTTCAAAAGGATGAAATTATTTATCTCGGAAAAAAGTACAAAGTGAAGTTTGTCAAAGACACTTTCCAATATACAGTTCTTTCAGAAAATCTAACGAAAATTACGTTTCACGTAAATGATAGGAGAACATATAATAGAAATATAATAAATTGGTACAGAGAACAGACAAAGAAACTACTTGATAATAAAGTTCCATTCTTTGGGAAAAAATTATCGATATCTTATGGAAAAGTGGGAATAAGGAATCAAAAATTGAGATGGGGCAGCTGTTCAAAAAAAGGTAACTTGAACTTTAACTTATCATTATCCGCACTTCCCGTCAACATAATTGATTACATTATTATCCATGAATTATTTCACCTAGTGGAATTTAATCATTCAGATCACTTTTGGCAATTAGTAGAACATGCATTTCCCAACTACAAATATTGTCGAGCTTGGTTGAAAAAGAATGGCGCATACTTACAACTCCATTAACCTCTGTAGCGGGTTTCAATCATGTCACAAATTTATTTGTGTCAAGTAAATTTGATATCTATAATTTTTACTCGTAGATTGTCACAAAATCAAGGTAGTTTTATTTTCTTGTCAAATAATTTTGGACCAAAATAAGATTAGTAGAATGTATTATAATTGAGAATATGGGAGTTATATATGAAATTCATAAATATCAACATGATGATTTTCAGTATGTCGTTGCTAGCACAAATAGATATCCCGAAAATAAAGTTAAAAATGACGTTGACCGGATGAATACCATGTTAAACGAATCATTAAAATCGATGGGAATTAGATATGTATTTGTCATTTCGGATACATGCGATCCTTTATTTAAAGAACGCAAGAAGAATTCTCACTAAATGAATTGTTTAATTGCGTTACATGCTTGCTTCCCACCAAAATTTTCCATATTCAAAACAGAGAAAAATTTAGTTAATTTATTACAAAATTGCCAATAAAAAGAATTTCAAGGTTTTTATGTATGGCAATTTATATTATTTCAAATAAATTAAAATGTACCAAAAATATCTAACTTTACTTTTATTCACCTTGGTAAGTGGAAATATCATTAATTATAGTTTACAAAATTTAAACATTAATCATCTTTTTGCTGCTGAAGAGAGTAATCAGCCTGTTGGGGAGGAGAAGAATGAACCTCCAAAAGCTGACGATCAAAAGGTATCTGTAGACGCAAATGATAATGTAAAGATTACTTTAGAGGGTAATGATAATGATAAGGGAGACCAGATAAAGTTTGAGATAGTAGCGAACCCATCTCATGGAAAGCTTGATAATT
>DATBHO010000092.1:0-48509 GCA_036557405.1 Nitrososphaeraceae archaeon | reverse complement strand
CCAGTCAAGGAACATTCCATATGCGTGGCGGGTTGCTATATTTCGTATTATGTCAGACAAGATTGCGATGATTTCTTCATTTGACATAAGAGTATTGTACAGGAGAGTTTCAGCTGTCAAAACCTGAATTAGCTCCTTCTGGGGTCTAGTCAAATTCAATTGCTCAAAGCTTCCAAACAAGTCCTTTGCCCAGCTGTTGACCTTAGGGTTTACAAAATCGATGGCCTTACCAAGATTCTCATCAGAAAACATGTTTCATTAAGTCTGTAGACGTTAGAATAATAAAATTTTATGTAAAGGACTAATCACGAACACATGAATGATGATGATGATGATGACTAGAAACCTCTTTTAATTGTCGGACAAGCTTGGACATCCTTAAGTTTCGATAGATAACAGATAAAATAAGTAACTCGAATCTTGTGGTTAGAAGGCTTTGATGTTTGTTCTGAGTGTGGAGAAAATAATAAATGAGTTCAAAAATTCCTACACAATTTACACATTCTTAAAAACTTGAGGAGACAGCAAAAGGAATTAGAATATCAGTGCATGTTTATACTAACGAAAATATTGAATTTTATTATGATAAAAAATTAAGAGTGGATAGATTAATTTTTATTAATCTATCGCAATATTGCGCTTATTGTCGTCCTGAATGTGTTTGTACTTCTCTCGTTGAAAAATCTCTTAAATTGTCTCTTGCAACGTTTTCGAATGTATTTGCGACATTAGCATTCAGCCGTGAAAATTCTTTTGCATTATCTCTTGCATGTCGTACTGATGTTTTCACTGCCTCCATAGTTGCAAATATGTTATTGTTCACTAATCTGGTTGCGACTATTGTAACGTCTGTAATATTGCTTACTGCTCTTGCATAATTTTCTGTGAATCTTTTTGGAGAACCCCAATATGACAAATATGAATTTTGTACATTTTCAATGTACGGAACCCATAAGGATTGCAGTGAATGGATAACCTCTTTTTGTGAATCTAGAAAACTATCTGCAATATCTTTTGTTGCTTGAATGGTCTCTTCTTGATATTCGTTAGCGGCTTTTGTAAACCGTGGAATTTCCTTTAATGCCTCATCTGTTGTCTTTTTAACAGTTGATTTTGTTTCGTCGAGAGCGATATTGATTGTTTCTCTATTTTTTACTTCTTTATTTGATGCCATGTTATTATATTAGACACAACGGCATATATATGTTGGTATTAACTGGTATTTATTACCATTATAATCCCCCGGGCTTTAAATTATTCCCCAAGTCCGCGGCACACACTCATCACAGTACTTATCACCATCATTATCAGTAAAGTGGTGCGCCTTAAGATGATGACATAGAAGACAAATTTCGGATTTACTACTCAATAATAAATTAATTTTATTCTATTTGATACTATAGCCTTTCAAACTTGACGATTTCATGTAAATCAAATTTAACAAACATTCGATAATACGAATTTTGATTATAAGTTTGTCTTTAAGCAAATAACTATATGATCGATAAAAAAAATTAAATCGTTATAGCCAAGGATAAGTATGTGTCTGCCAATAGCTTTTCGTTAATAGCACTCAATTTATTACCTGATTGTGTGTTTTTTTCCATTTTATCAAGTTGTTCATTTGCCTTTTGCTTATAATATTGCACTGAATTCTCATGGATATCGCGAAAACTTTCACTCATCTTTTTCATCAACTCATTATAATCAGTTGATAATTCATGATTGAGTTCTCCCTCAAGCTTATCTTTCCTTGCAATTAACTCATTTAGATCATTTGACATAATTATTACTATCATTTTGTAACATATAAACATGTCTCCAACAATCAAGATTATTTGGTCGATGTCTTCTTCCAACGCCTAGTAAAAGGCGCAATGTTTCCCTTACTAGGTACCTTTACCTTGTTAACTAAATAAATAGAAAAATCAGGCTTATTGGGCTTGCTATTAGTTATGTATGTTTCCCTTGAGAAAAATATTCATTATATTGGTAAAGTTATATACATATTTCTCACCATCTCTCTCCTACTATTACGAATAAGGCTTATTATGACTAAAATGTTATAAGATGTAAGTATCCGTGACTGAATCGATCATCCTCAATATGAGTAAAAAGATAGATTCAAAACTATTATCCAGCACTGGTATAAGCATCCAGAATTAATTGTTTGTTTCCAAATATTAGAAAAACTACATTAGGACCAAATAAATTTCTGTGACACTAAACACATAGATAGATATACGATTAGCGTGTATTATAAACATGCCTAAGTTTTTTTACGGAAATAATCCTCATAGTAATAAACCTAGACCAACCCCAACATTACGCCCAGTAAATATGTCTAAAGAGCAACTCAGAGATTTTCGAAACCTGCTTTCAGACCCTAGAACATCTCAGAATATAAAAAAAGATTTATGGTTGACAAAGCAGGCGGTTATTGTTCCGTGTGTGGTGATATAGCAACTCAAATAGCAAGTTATAACATGGAAGGTGCCACGCTTGTAGAAAAGTATTGTGACATTTGTCTTGCAAGGGGAATTAGCTAAAAATGGGCTATCTTAAGCAAGATTGACATCCATTAATAACAAGATTGTTCGAAATAAGTCATTTTAAATAAGTCATAAATGTTTGTTTGCCGTATAGACTATTTAATGAGTGGAAAACCTGGGAATAAAATAACAAATTACCTTACAAAATTTTATATTAAGTATACTAGCACCATATCTCTCAACAAGAATCTACTACTTTCAGGTTCGGTTGGTTTTATTGTTAGTCTTATCGTTGCATATTTATGTACGAAATATTCCATTGGTGAGTTTGCAACTTCTGCATTAACTGTTATAGCCGGATTTATCTCCTCTAAAGTAATTTTTGTTATTCTTTTTCATCTTGATAATAAGAAGAAATATACAATAAAACTTACTGGCAAATTGAACTTTGATATTCTAAAACAAATAGTAACAAAGATGATATTTGCTGATGCTATATTTGATATTATTAATAATGTATCAAGGTTCTTCATTCTACTTGAATTGTTGGGATTAGAATATCAGCCAGTACAAGCTGCAACAATAGCATCTATTATAGCCTCATGTTTCTCTTATTTAGCCATAAATTTAATTGTAAAACGTATACATGTATTTAGATTTAGGAAAAAAATATTATAACTAATATAGAAAAATATCCGTACTAATTATCGTTCCAGTCATCGTATCCCTGAACAGGGAATAATATAGAACACTATCTTACACAATGTAAGTTCTAAGCATAAGTATAAGAGGCAATACAGTTTGTCTTCATAACCTTTATTAATTTCTCTTAATTCCTAACGCATGAATCTCGGAATCCAATCAGATGGTTCAATTCCCCAAATACTCATTACCAAAAGTATGAGGAAGAAAGTATTTAATGTGAAAAAAATCTTCGAAATCATGCTCAAAACATAAACTCTAGACTATAAGGTTATTAAATTGCGTAACAGTATGCTGTTTGATGATCAATGCTGATGTGTTCAATTCAGTCAAGGATGCAACAGTGGCGATAGGTCTTGCCAACAAGGATACAAAAGAGGTCATAAGTAGTTTTGGTACAGGTTTTTTCATAGGCGGAGAATACATTGTCAGCTCGGCACATATTTTTAATCAATGTATTAAGTATAATGCTCAGTATAAGGAAAAGAATAAGGGTATGGAAGGAATATATTCCGCATTCAACATTACCACAAAAGGAGATCAGTTAGAGCTCAACACGTATCGCATAATAAAGGCGATCAGATTGCCCCCTGTTAAAAAAGTTAAGGGATTTACAGGGTCATTAGACCTAGATATAGGGATAGGAAAGTTAGATTGTCATTCAGATAATTTCTTACATATCAAGAAACCTACCCGATTGAAACTTTACGATGAGATTGTAATATGTGGTTATCCGAGTGGAAGAATATCCTTGGTTCTGTATAGAAATAAACATGAAGATGGAATGGGAATCCAGTTGCGCCCCATAATTCAATATGGACGTATTGCAGGATTAATGCCCGATGATGACAGTAACAAGCCATGGGGAATTCAAACGGATATAATTGCCATGGGAGGTTCCAGCGGTTCGCCTATTATAGATCCGAGCAGCGGAGAAGTAATCGGTATGGCACAGCAAGTTATTGCAACAATGACTACCGTAGACAAGGAAGGGATGCCATCAAACCTATATGAGTTGACTAAAGGTCCATTGTATGGAATAGCTCCGATAGGATTAGCTTTTGGCGTCACAAATCAGATATTATCGCCGCTTCCGAATATCTCTAAAAATTATTTTGAAAAAGGTGTTCCTCCCGACTTTTTATTTGAAAATACTGGAGTTATAGGACTTTTCTGATTTCATTTAATTTAAATTCGTCCATCTTAATTTGGCAATCTGCCACAAGAGCAGTTAATCGACTAATTGCTAAGTTTAATTTATCTTTTGTTAGTGATTACTCTTTAGTATCAAGTGGCAAAATCGATATTTACCAAAAGGAAATAGAATATCTGAAGTCTCAACGTCTTGCAAGAATAGCTACGGCTGCCTCAACACAATAAGAAGGCTCCGTACAGCCTGATGTTGTACCTGTTGGATTTGATTTTGATGGTGAATATCTATATGTAGGCGGAATAAACCTTCTTAAATCCACAAAATTTAAAAATGTTTTGAAAAATAACAAGGTTGCAATTGTGGTTGATGACTTGAAAAGTATCGATCCATAGGAACCAAGAGGAATAAGGATCTATGGCACTGCTGATATAGTTACTCGTCAAGGAGGTTATATGGAAAACACTGACCATCCCAATCCCCAATTTATCAGCGTTAACTCCAAGAAGAAGTGGAGTTGAGGAGTTGAAGAACCTGTATTTGTGTAAGGAAAATTCAATATTAAAAAAGCAAGGGCAGGGTAGTTATTAAAGATAAGTGAAGACTGCCTATTTCGACCCGGATTATACATTGGAAAAGCAATTAATGATAATGAGATCCTAACTGCCATAAAGTTTTCTAATCGTCCAAGTGGAAATACATGTCCACTGTTGTAGATGATGTCATTAGGAATATGAGCTGTCCAAGACCAAAAAAATGTGTTTACTACTTTTACTAATCAATCCTAATAGCTAACCTGATCCTGGGCCGAAGGGATATGATTGATTATTCATCAGGAACACTATTATAGATTCTAAATAGTACGTGGGTTTACTCTTGAATCCTCTTTACTTAATTCTGTAAACTCCAGCGTATTAAGAAATTTTATAAAGTTGTAACAAATTGTCGGATGACAGAATGCTCTACTATTAATAGATCTACAAACTCAATTCATCAATATGGGTGCAGATGTTAAGGGACTTTATGATTTCCAAAAACATTTGAGGGACTTAGCAAGTAGTGCAGATCCTAATACCTTCAATGAATGGGCGAAACGTATCGGAAGAACCGCAAAAGAAATATGTAATGACCCAGACTGCAAACGTATCAAGTTAATTAAAAGTGAATATGGTAAAGTAAAATTCCAATTTGCAGATAAGGAAGCAGTGGATTGTGTTATTCAGGCTATCAAAACATACCTAAACTCAATGCCTAGGACACAACAAGTAATATTCAAAGGATTTACTACAGAACTTGAAAAAATTAAGATACAATTTTAGGTTTAGAATTTGATTTTAGTCTTGATGAAACCTATTCCTTTTTTGAGCCTTATTTCAATGTGTCTAAATTATCTATAAGAGGTTCAGCGGACTAAGATCACTCAGTACGTTACCCTAGTAAAATTAACAATACTCCGCAGAAATAAAAAATCTCCGATTCCTGGAGGATATAGAAAGAATCATATCTGCTTGGTCCCAAATACCAAAAGGGTTCACTGCTCGGTAAGAAAAGTCAATAGCCCTTTCCATCATTCTTCATTGAAATAATGAAGTCTATTACTACGTGCACAATTGATCTAGGGTTATTTTCAAAAAATAGGTCATTATCCCCCCACAGAGGCCAGGTATTTTCTCAAATAAACTGTCTAAGATTTCCTTATTTCGTTTGACTTTATCGAGTTTGAAAATAGACGAAATTGTTCAAGCTCTTGTAATTGCACGCTCTATTTATTAACAGTGAGTAAATAAACACAGCATATACTTCATAAATATTAAAATTGATGCGGAATTAAAAATTATTGACAAGGGATGTGGTATAACCATTGAGTAAAGTAAGTATGCCGGCCAAAATTTTTGGAACCGTTGTATCTCATGGATTAAAAGGAAGAATGTTAACAAAGAATGAACTGCAAATGTTGACGGAATCAAGGGATATGGATGAACTTGTAACAAGGATGAAGAACACGGTTTACCTTGATGCATTAGCAAAACTTACCAAACCGTATACAGCTGAAAAGATCGAAAATGCGTTAAAAGAATATTTAGTAAATACACATTCGAAAATGGTCAATATCTCAGGGGGAGCTAGAATTCTCAGCGCATATTTTGTAAAACATATTACATGGAATCTAAAGATGATTTTAAAGGGTAAAGCTCTTGGCAAGTCATACGATGAGCTATTGCCCAAAATAAATCTAAGAGCAGAAGAACTTGTTGGTCGACGCGATCTTGTAGTTAAAGCACTCGTTTCAAAGAATCTGGAGGAGGCAATTTCTTCAATCTCCGGAAGTGAATTTGCAGATGACGTTACTAAAGCAGCTGCGATATACAAAGATAAAGGAGATGTCAGGATTTTTGATGTCTATCTTGATCATGTTTTCTATTATGATTTAGGTAGAGCTATGAATACTGAAGCACAATCAATGGATGCAAAGAACATTGTTTCCGTTGACATCGATTCCTATAATGTGCTTGCTATACTTCGCGGAAAATTTTGGAATCTGTCTGCTGATGAGATAAATAATTTGGTGGTAACCAATACTTCAAAGGTAACAAAGGAAACCATCCAGAAAATGATAAATGCTGAGAAAATATCAGAAGCAATTGCAGAATTGTCTAATACGGTATACAAAGACATAGTTCCACAAAATCCATCAAGCGATATTGACTCTATATTAGAGGTGGAGAAGGGATTTGAACTAATTGGGCTGAAGCGAGCAATGTCTGCCTTTAAAACTATGTTCAGTGTGGGCATCGTACTTGCAGCCCTAAAACTGATTATGGTGGAGGTTAGAAATCTGTCAGCAATAGCCTCTGGAATTGAACAGAAAATTCCCGGAGAAACTATACTATCAAAGTTAATTAATCTCAATTAGCATTCCTTTATTCCAGATAACGTGCAGTTAACTAAATTGAGTATATCTGTTTCAATTGAAGATAAATCCAAATTTATTTAATGTTGAAAAAGTATATTCGTTTAAATAGCAAAACATCCTTTAAGTAGATTGTTTTTCTTGCCAGACAAGATTTGAATGAAA
Source organism: Nitrososphaeraceae archaeon (assembly GCA_036557405.1). Taxonomy (GTDB): domain Archaea; phylum Thermoproteota; class Nitrososphaeria; order Nitrososphaerales; family Nitrososphaeraceae; genus TA-21. Next base: position 41,089 of record DATBHO010000092.1, on the reverse strand, counting down.
CATCTTTGGAATTAATTCCTTAAATTCGACTCCATCATCCTTATACCATTTTGGGAACCATTCATAAAGATGCAACCTTATTGTCTGAATATATACAATTAATCCTTCAATAAGCATTATTCCTATATTACCCCCAATTAAAACTGCTAACCCACCTCCAGTATCATATGATTGATTGACCGTTACCAATAGAGCAGAATGTACCAGTAACATGATTCCAATCCTGGTATAACTAATCACATTAGAAAGAATTTCAATTATCCTTACCAGTATGACCTCTATAACAATTCCCATTAATCCCCCTCCTTCATCATGACCATGTTTAGCAGCAAGTTCTTGTTCTTTTTTACCCCCATAAATCATAATTCCTGCGGTTGCAATGATTATTGGAGGTGCGGCCTTTGCAACCAGCTCCACCGTTACCCAGTCACCGAATAAATATGTCAACCACGGTACCGGCTCATCATGAGTAACTCCGGTTATTCCAAACATTCCTATTATATCGTATCCAGAACCTATCGCAGCAAGTATCAACGCTACTACGGCAAGAAACTGGATTATATAAGGGATATCATGTGTCAGAACGGCAAGTTTATTCCTTTCCAATATATCAGCTCTAAGTTTCAGAAACATCGCCATCAATAAGTGCACAATACCGATAGCCACGGATACCTTGAGTATGTTTACTACCTGTTCAAAAGTTAGTTCTGAGACATTTAGGGCGCCCACTAGACCATCCAATGGCTCTAAAACGTACCCAAAAATATTTATCTCCAAAATGTGATAACCGAACATCTCCCCCACCCCTATACCGGCTATGGTAGCCGCTGCGCCGCTTGCAGCCAAAAGGGTTGCCCATGTCTTTAAACTCCCATTCGCTCTATATCTGAGGAACATACCCAAGCCAAAAAGTAACAGGCCATGTCCGAAATCTGCAAACATAAGTCCATAAAAAACAGGCCATACAAAAGCAATAATGGGAGTCGGGTCTACTTCACCGGGTGCGGGAAGACCTTGAGTCTCAGTTATTACTTCAAAAGTTTTTGCATATCTATTATTATCAAGCAGTGTTGGAAGCTGATCGTTAGTTCCCCTATCAAGATAAGTGGGTTCGGTGACGGAGACGAAGTTTTTTGTGAGAGATGCGAATTTTTTTTCCATCTTAACTGGGATATATCCTTGAATTACTGCAAAATTCTGCGTACCTCCTGGCTTTCTTGTTACTTCCAACGTGTCTTTTGCTACCTTCGATGACTCATGCAATGAAAGCAATTGAGGTAAGAGTGTTACTTTCAACTTGTCAATTTTTTTAGTTATTTCAGTAGATTTCTTTTCGAGATCCTTGCACCTTTTCTGGCAGTAATCATATGCCATACTCGGATTCTGAGGCAAATCAGGTGGAATTTGAATGGGATGTACATTGAAGCTTCTAAGCACTTTCATTACCTTTTCGGAATCCTCTTGTGATCCTATAACAATGATAGAAGATTTCTCATCATTAAGTTTGATTGAATGCACAATTAGATCACTCAAGCTATTTTGAATTTCTTTGATATCTTTGGAATTAACAATGAATATTTCTGCAAAAAATGTTTTCAAGCTACGCAGTCCCGTTAACTCCATTTTGAGTTTTGATGCGCCACCGATTGCACCCATCGCACTGCGGTATTCTTCAAGTTCCTTTTCAATCTGTTGTTGGGTTTTTAGTAGAGATATCGGCTCTTCTAGTACGACCTTACTTTTGTTTTCCAATTCAACGATGAAATCCTGAATATCATTTATTTTGTAATCAGTTTTTTTCTGAGGTGCGCCCTTAAAAAGAGTGGCCATTACTCCAGTTTCAATTGGAATTCCTAATGATCTTATGACCTCATCAATATCTTGAAACAATTTTTGAGCGTTTAACAAAAGATCATCAAAATAGGGGTTACTATGATCAGAAGGATTCTGTAACGGATGAAACCATTCTAACTCCGCCAGTTTACTCACGGCTACGTGAGTTTCAATCCTTGGAAGGATTAAAGTTGTCTTTAAGAGTTTAGCCTGCCCCATAGTATTGAATTGTTTGATTATTAATTCTCCTTAAAACCTTTGCCTTTTATTGGGATCACGAATGTAGATTGATAGTCATATCCAATTATCAATTTTTTATTGCCTGGTATTCATACCGTGATAATCCAGAAATTGACATCCTGCATAAGAATCGTAGATTTCCTAGCAGGGAATTGCCAAGAAACTGAGCCGAAATCTAATTGATAGGTAAGGAGTCTAACCTATAGGAATCTACTAGTCCATAGAGGATGCATTATCGACCTCATTGGCCCAAGATAATGAACATCATTACAATACCATAGATTGCAATTGATTCGACCATACCGACAAATATGAAGACTCTAGATTGCATTTTTGGATTATCACTTATAGCCGCTAAACCAGCAGCACCCACAAATCCTAGGCCTATCCCTGATCCAGCAGCTGCAAGACCAAATGCCATTCCTGCACCGATAAACTTGGATGAACTGGCAGCGACCTTTTCAGCATTACCTTGAGCATATGCCCAATTGTTATACATTAATAGCATGGTAGAGGTTATTGCAACGGCTACAAGAATAAGACTAACTTCTTTTCTGTTAACACCCTTCATACATTGGTTGCAAATTCAATGCCTTATTTAATTATAACTAAGGAATTATGAAAATGCACGATTTTGCGGCTGAATAAGTAAATTAAACGATCTTTGAAATTTGTAATTTCCAAATTATTCTGTATATGGTGTATTAAGAAGTTTCTCATTATTACAAATTGGTAATAGATTCTTATTATTGACAAATGATATTTTTGCGTATAGATGACTTGAACAAATTATCTATATTAGTCAAGCATTTGATAATGCTTTTTTCTTATACGAGGAAATGTCATTCTTTACATTTTCAACCATTAAATCATGCTCTGATTGTAAATTTTGTTTCGATTTCTTAAAGTGTTCTGAAATTATATCGCCATCCAATTTACTTGCCACCATCAATATGTCATGATTTATCTATTCTATATTCTTTTTCTTGTCCAGAACAACTTTCACTTTTTTAAGTCTTACGAATTCTTCTCTCTCACGTTCTTCCAGCGTTCCTTTAATGAAGGATATAGCATTTTGATACTGAGGAATAATAACAAATTCAAGTGCATTGATTAATTTTTGTGTTTTTTCAAGTTCCTTTGCTAGGCTAAAAATTGCATTTTCATATTCTGCCGCTTTACAGATCTGTGGGAGCATATTTTTTATCAGCTTAGATGCCTTATCAACATACACATTTGTTTCTGAAAACCCATAAGATAGATCTTGACCTCCTTCTTTGGTTTTTATCTGTAAAGTAGGGATCTTAACATCAACAATTCTTCTCACGTTGACATTCACTTCCATTATACTTGGAGTCGAATCTGAAATTGATTCAAGCATTGAAGTTCCAAGTGACATATATGAATCATAAACAGCAGAGTAAATATCAGAAAGTGGCGACCAGATATCACCTCTTGTCTTGTTAGCTTCTTCTATCATTTCATCAATCTTCTTTAGTAATACTTCTCTTTTATCATCAAGTATTTTGTGAACCATAGTGCTAACTTGCAAAGATCTTCTTATCTTTATCAGTTCAATTTTTGTAGCAGTTACATTTTTTCCAAATGACATTTCTATGAAATCTAATTACTTGTTTCCTCTATAGTATTGCTGAATATGTTTGTCCTTAATTTTAGTTAGTTCCCCTTCTGGTAAAGTTGCTAGTATATCCCATGCTCTACTAAGGGATTCATCCAGATTTCTATTTTCGTCAGGGCTTTGTTTTAGAAAGTGAGTCTCAAAACTATCACCAGCGTCAAGATATTTCAAATCAACTCCCGTTAAGCCTGCCTTTCCTACAATTTCTGCTAGTGCTCTTACCTCTTGGGCCCTCGAATATGCGTCGTATAACTGATTACCAACTTCCATGTGGTCAGATCTAGTTTTTCCTTCTCCTACACCATCCTTCATTAATCTAGAAAGGGACATCATTACATTAACTGGAGGATATATCCCCTTTCTGAATAGATCTCTTCCAAGGACAACCTGCCCTTCTGTGATGTAGCCGGTCAAATCAGGAATAGGGTGTGTAATATCGTCTGCGGGCATAGATAGAATTGGCATTTGAGTAACGCTGCCATTCTTCCCTTTAATTCTTCCTGCTCTTTCATAATTATTTGCCAAGTCAGTATAGAGATAACCAGGATAACCCTTTCTGCCTGGAACTTCTTCCCTTGCCGCACTTATCTCTCTAAGGGCTTCGGCATAGTTGGTCATATCAGTAAGTATTGCTAATACGTGCATGCCAAGATCAAATGCAAGATATTCAGCTACTGTCAGTGCTACTCTAGGAGTAATAATTCTTTCAATAGCAGGATCATCTGCAAGATTAACAAACAAGACACTTCTTTTTAATGCGCCGGATTCTTCCAAACTCCTCTTGAAGTACTGGGCTTCAGAGTACTGGACACCGATTGCAGCGAAGACTACAGCAAAATCTTCGTTTGTCCCCACGACAGTGGCTTGACGCGCAATTTGTGCTGCTAGTATATTATGCGACATTCCAGAACCAGAAAAAATTGGTAGTTTTTGACCCCTAACCAAAGTAAGCATTCCGTCGATAACAGATACCCCGGTTTGGATGAATGAAGTAGGGTACTCTCGACTCTGAGGGTTCATGGGCTCTCCGTTAACATCAAGGAATTTGTCAGCAACAGGATCGGGTAGACCGTCGTTGGGTCTTCCAAGGCCATCAAATACACGTCCAAGTAATTCTTGTGATACTGGCATGACCATAGTTTTACCAAGAAACTTTACTCTTGTTCCTGTAATAGCGAGTCCCGTAGTTCCTTCAAAAACTTGGACTACTGCTTTGCCATACCCTACTTCAAGAACTTTTCCTAATCGTCTTTCACCTTCATTTGTTTCTATTTCTACAAGTTCATCAAATGAAGCTTTTGTTACTCCATCTACTATCATAAGTGGTCCTTTAATTTCTGCTATCTTCGTATATTCGATTCCAGTTGTTTTAGACAGAGACCTTTACCTCCTCAACGCTACCTTTAAAGGAATCTGTGAGTTGTTTTTCTATATCTTCTAACTTTGAAATCTGCTCATCTGTAACTTCGAATTTCGCTTTTAATAAAGTCGTTATTATCGGTAACGCTCTAATATCTGCCAAGGATTTTCCCTCCTTAAGAGCCTTTTGTGCTTCTTTATAGAACTTTACCATTAATCTAACCAATTTTAATTGTTTAGCTGGACCACAATAAGTATCAACCTTATCAAAAGAGTTTTGTTGCAAAATTCCGATCTTTATCATCCTAGCAACTTCTAGAACAAGTTTCTCTTCATCGGGGAGTGCTTCAGGTCCTAATAATCTGACGATTTCTTTAAGTGTATCTTCACGTTGCAATATATGGTATGATTCTGCTCTCAGGTCATACCAATCAGGACTTACGTTATCTTTCCACCATTTGGATATATCCTCAAGATAACCAGAGTATGATTGCATCCAATTTATTGATGGATAGTGTCTGGAATATGCTAACCGAGTATCCAACGCCCAAAATGTCTTGATAAATCGAATCGTGTGAGTCGTTACTGGTTCGGTAAAATCTGCTCCTGATGGGGATACTGCACCTACTAGTGTCACAGATCCAGAGCGATCTGGTGAACCAAGTGCTCTTATTCGCCCTGCCCTTTCATAAAATTCAGCGAGTCTTGATGCCAAGTATGATGGATATCCCTCTTCGGCAGGCATTTCTTCTAATCGTCCTGACATCTCTCTGAGTGCTTCTGCCCATCTACTTGTAGAGTCAGCGACGAGAACTACATCATAGCCCATATCACGATAATACTCTGCAATAGTAACACCTGTGTAGATTGATGCTTCTCTAGCAGCTACGGGCATGTTACTAGTGTTTGCAACAAGTACTGTTCTTTCCATTAACGGCCTTTGAGATCTCGGATCAATTAAATGTGGAAATTCTACAAGAACTTCTGTCATTTCATTGCCTCGTTCTCCACAGCCTATGTAGACAACAACCTTAGAATCTGCCCATTTAGCTATTTGATGCAGTGTTACCGTTTTTCCTGTACCAAATCCACCTGGAATAGCACCAGTTCCGCCTTTTGCAATAGGAAAATACGTGTCAATAATTCTCTGGCCCGTTACTAGTGGTACCGTAGGATCATATCTTTCTGCATAAGGACGAGGTCTTCTAACAGGCCATTTGTGATACATCTTTAATTCAATTTTATTGCCATTCTTGCTATTAGCCTGTCCTATGACCTGTTCTAAATCATAGTCACCTTCCTTGGCAATTTCAGTAATAGTTGCTTCAGGATAATTTGGTGGCACCAATATATTGTGAGTTAATAACGGAGTTTCTTCAACTGCCCCGAGAATAGATCCTCCAAAAATAGTATCATCTTTTTTCACCGATGGAGTAAACTTGTATTTTTTCTTCATATCGACAGGGCTTGTAGTAATACCTCTACCAATGAATGCCCCAGATTTCTCTGCAATCTCATCCAACGGTCTTTGTATACCATCATAAATCCTTCCAATAATACCAGGACCAAGAAGAACTGAAAGTGGGTTACCGGTACCGGTTACATCTTCTCCTGGCTTTAGACCAGATGTAGATTCATAAACTTGAATAAAAGCTACGTCTCCAGTTAATCTGATAGCCTCTCCAATTAGTTTTGATTCACCAACCTCTACTGTCTCATACATTTTTAGGGAGGACATGCCATCAGCCTTAACTGCTGGGCCGCTAACCCATACTATTCTTCCTTTTGCTACCATCTACTTTTTTCGCCTCTAAGCAGTTGGACTATTTCTTTCCTTATTAAAGGTTTGAGACTTTCTATGCTAGAATCAACTGTGTTATCCAAAGTCATTGTTCCATCGCGAGAAGTTGCTTTTATTCCACCAATTATATCTATTACCTCGTCTGACACAGTTATTTTCATTTTCTTATCGGTTGAAATATCAGACGCTATTTTTTTAACCAATTTTAAATCAGTTTTATTACATTGTATGATTATTTCAGAACCGAGATTTCCGGCGCTATCTGCTATCAAGTTGTTTAACAACTTTTCATAATTCTTTTCGTTATTGCTTTTTGCAAGTTTTTCCTTTGCCTTATTAAAAATTTCATCAATGGCTGATTCGATTATGACTAGTTCCTTATTCCTAGCACTCAACGTGCTTGATCCTATTATTTGACGTTTTAGATTTTCAGCTTGTTTTTTTGATGCTTCAATAATATTGTCATATTCAGCCTGAAGATTGCTCTTAGAAGATTCTAAATTTTTTAACGAATTTTGAAGTGCAGAATCAATCTCCGTGATTAATGCGGATTCTTTTTGCAAAAGAACTTTATCAATGGTTCTTTCTAAGGAATTTAAACTCATTCATTGATTTTTCGGAACTACGTGATTTTAATCTTTTGATAAGAATATTATCGGAAGACAAACAGATTTCGGTCGATGGTCTTTGTTGCTAATCGAACGTAATTGCATCTGAACTTTTCATGGAAGTTGATATACAATATCTTTCCTGCTTTGATCATGAGCCTCTACATTCTTCGCATGTAAAAGTACCTTCAGAATACATTAACAAATCTGACCAATCGCCACATTCATCGCAATATCCCGAAATTACTGATGCCGGTCTACCAATTTCTCCCCTGATCATTGCGGCTTTCTCAGACACCACATCGACTAATTCTGGAGTAACAGCAATTACGTCTGAACTTGAAATGATCCCAGCTAATCTGTCTTTATAAACTACGCCCAATCTCTTGATATTATTTTTTCGCAGTATGCGTGCAGCCTCAGTTATACCTTCTCCCGCCTCAACAGTATGTATTGGTTGCATGACTTTTGTAGCGTTAACAGATGAAGGTTCTAAATTGCTTCCGACTACTTTAGATACAACATCCCAGTCAGTAACAATTCCAATAGGTTTTTCGTTTTCGGTAATAATTACACTACCAATATTGTGCTCTTTCATTTTACTTGCAATGTCCACAACGCTGTCGCTTGGACCAGCTGTGATTACTGGGCTGTTCATAATGTCTCTTACAAGAACTCTCGTTGTCATATTTGCATCGGTGTCTTCAACTAGTTTTTTTGCCACAATATCATTTAGTTAGTTTGCTTTAATTGTCTTTCTAATCTCGCTTTTTGGAAGATGTTCAGCGTTATAAAATAAGGTCCCATTTGGACGCTAAAGCGACCAATTCTTCACATCATTCATAGATTGACCTCTTTCAATACTCACGATCTTGGATTGTCCTGATGGCAATATTCTAATAATTTCATCTAAGTTTGCTCTTTTTAAATAATCTGCCAAATCAGAATCAAAATCAGAAAATACTCTAACAAATTCACTTTTAATTTTCTTTGCCAGATGCATTGGATCGAACCCGCCGGGCAACAGTGAGGCAAAAACCAAGCTCCTTTTTTGGATAGCGTTTGATGGTCCACAAACAAATCTATATCTCTTATTTTCAATTTGAATTAATCCGATTGATAATTTTAATTCAATTCCCCGGCAAAAATTTCTCTTGCCCTCAATAACAAAAGAACCCTTTGGGAGAAACTGACCGGTTGGAGCGCCTTTCTTTACCTGATTAGGGAATACCCAATACGCGTCTCCATTTGACAATCCATCTTTCCATGCCCTACTAAATGATACAGTCGCTTGAGCCGTTTCCTCTACAAAAGTGCTATTTTCTTGATTTTTTGCATTTTTTACGAGGAAAAAAGGGGAGCCATGGATTTCTGCATGAAACACTAAATCATTTTCGGTCATATGCTTTCTAACCACCGCAGAATTCGAAGAAGCATCTCTTCCGCCAATTACTAAATGACCGTCAGTAGTCACGAACCAACGATACCTCTCATACCATTGTTTTGATTCCAACTTATTAAATTGAATTTTTTCATGAATTTTTTGTGTTTGGTTCTTTATTTTTACAATCCTTGATTTCAGGTCTTCACTTGCTTTATCTATATTCACAGCGCCACGTTCTAATTCTTTTGCCCTAGAAAATAAGAGTGATGAAAATTTTGGGATGCTTGGTTCTAACTTTACTCGTTCATTGAGATGGTCCAAATAGACCATGCCATTTTCGTGAACGATTTTAGAATCATTATTTTTCAAAACAGTCTTTACTGTATCATCGTTCATATCTTGGATACCCATAGATGATACTTTCATTAGTTCATTGGCAACATTTCTCAAACTTCTAGATTTGGAAATTACTTGCAATTTTGCTTTGTTCTGTTCTGCTAAATCATGTTCTAGTTCCAATATTTTCTTGTCTGCTTCTTCTGTTTTCAGATTCCTTCCTATGGTTAGTATCTCATTACTCAGAACTTGATCTATTGCATCCATGTATGACTCTACTTGCTTTATGTTGGTTTCTTTTGAGATAGCAATGGGTAATGCATCTATGGCTAGTCCCTGCTTGTCTAGAATAAGTAACGGTTTGTGATTTCTTTCATCAATAACTTTATTGGTTATTTCTTTAGTTTTTTCAAAAATAATTTCAATATCATTATCGTTAAGGAGATTCACATATTTTGTATTAATCCCAGATTGAAATATTATTTCATCAAGGTATTTGCTTGGTAAAGATGTACATTTACCCAACCATTTTACTACTTCAGTTTTGTCAGGTTCTAAACTTGCCCATTTCTTCAAGCATTCCAAAGAAATTCTAAGTACGTCTTCCCCTCGATTGGGGGGCAAAACATATTCGGACCCGATCCTAAGTGTTCTGTGTCTCACTTCAACAGGAATCAGGATCCAGAGGATCTTCATAGATTCATCACATAGTATGATATTGCCCTTACCAAAAATTTCGACAATCAATTTCCTTTCTTTATCATCACTATTTACAAAATTAAGGAAAAAAATTCTCTCGCTTCCTGGTTGCGATACGGAGCTTATCTTTGCCCTTACTAATTCCCGAATTAATACTTTTACAAACTGGCCTTCCTCTACTTGTCTATATTTTTGATTTGTGAACCATATCCCTTTGGTCGAAACCATGAGCATTATATCAGATTCAACTGGATGATGCAATTTCACGAGAATAGAATTTTTAGTGATAGAGGAAATATTACTCACGTAATACGCTGATGAGACCTTAGAGCTTATCTTGTTCACAAGATAATGGAGCTCGATACCAGATAATTCCATATAAGTCAGTTAGGATGAGGACAAATATTAATTAAAAATTCAAATAGTCAATCGAAAGGAATTAAACCTGCAATCAATGTGGAAAAAGCAATTGGATCTTCTTGATAAGATATACTATACGAGAGCCTTCTTAGGAGTTATCTGTGGTATTATTCTGGGTTTTATTCTTAATTCAATGGGTGTGGATTCCAACTTATCTACCATTCCTAACTCTCCGTCTATAATTATAATAGTAGCACTGTTTTTCTATATAATATCGTATTTCATCGCAAAAAGAATTGGTACAAGATTAAAAACCGAAGATAGGAGAAAGATTTCTACCAATGGAATTTTCCCATTTATCTTCTTGGTAATAATGTTCTTAATTGTTACATATACTGGTCTTTATACTGCAAGGCAATAATTTAAAAGAATTTAATTTCAAGGCATTACAGGTAAACATGATGATATGGGACTATGTTACGCCAGGGATCCCCGATGAGCTGTTCGAACGCTCTGAAAATGTTCCAATAACTAAGGAAGATATCCGTTCAATTGTCTTAAGTAAACTACGGCTCAGAAAAAACTATACGGTTATTGACGTGGGATGTGGTAGTGGAAGCATTACTGTAGAGGTTTGCCTGCAAGTAAACTCTAAAAATGTATATGCAATCGATTCGGATGAAAATGCTATCGAATTAACAAGAAAAAATCTATATAAATTTGGTGTATCTGCAAATCTAATCTATTCTAAGGCGGAGGATATCTTACCATCACTGCCGATAGTTGATGCAATTATTGTCGGCGGAACAAAAGGTAAAACTGAAAAAATTATTGAGCTTTGCGTATCTAAATTAAAAAAGGATGGTAGACTGGTCATAGACACAATCCTTATAGAAACAATGTATAAAGCCCTAAGGGCCATAAAAAGGGAAAAAATGCGCGAAATTGAGGTAACTCAGGTCTCAATATCAAAAGGAAAAGACGTGCCAAGTGGAACAATGCTTATTTCTAGAAATCCCATTTTGATTTTGACTGCTACTAAATAGTGACTTTCTTTCTAATGCTATTTGTCATTCCTCGATACACACAAATAGAATTTTATTGGCATACGGATCCTTTTTACTTTAAATAACACATTTTTTACAACTCAAATCATGAAGCTTTCGTGTATTGGTTGTGGTCCCGGAGATCCGGAATTACTTACAGTCAAGGCTGTGGATAGAATCAAAAAAGCAGACGCTATTTTTACCCCAACCTCAAAGGAAGGCAAACCCAGCATAGCCTTAGCAATAGCTAAAAAATACATAGACGAATCAAGAACTAAGATAACAAATCTAATATTTCCAATGATAAAGGACAAAGAATCCCTCAGATTGCAATGGAGGACTAATTCCGAGATAATAGCTGATGCAGTACATTCTGGTAAGAATTCTGTATATCTGACTGTAGGAGATCCATCCCTATACAGCACTTGGAATCATATTCATAAAGAATTGAAAGAAAACTTCAATGATATAGATATAGAGATCATTCCTGGAGTTCCATCCTTTTTTGCCTTCGCTGCTCAAGCAAAAATGAGCTTAGTTGAAGGCGATCAAACGCTTGGTATCGTTCCTGCTTGCTACAATCTTGATAAAATAAAGCATACAATCAATTCCTGTGATTCAATAATTTTTCTCAAAGACGGACGTTATTTTGATAGTGTGATTGAAATACTTTCAGAAAGTGGTTTTAGTGATAATTCTATTATTACTATAGCTCAAGATGTATCTGTAGACAAAGAAATTTTAGAAACAAAAAAATTAAAGGATTTACGAAACACAAAAAATCCAGCTGGAAAATACTTTTCAATAATGGTGGCTAGGAAAAATGATTGAATCCAACACTATCTACTTTGTTGGTTCGGGACCAGGTGATCCTGAGCTTATAACTATAAAAGCAAAAAAATTATTGGAAAAAGCAGATGTCATTGTTTATTCTGGATCGTTACTCAATCCAAAATTACTTGAATATGCCAAAAAAGATGCAGTGCTTCATGATGCAGCTCTTTTGGATAGGAATAGGATTTACGAAGTACTAAGAGATTCTACCAAGCAAGGAAAACTTGCAATACGTTTTCATGATGGAGATCCTGCGTTATTTAGTACTATAAGAGAACAAATTGATAAATTATTTTTAGATGGCATAAATTGTAAAGTTGTTCCAGGAATAACGGCAATTTTGGGTGCGGCCTCATCATTAAATTTGGAGTTAACTCTTCCAGGAATTACTCAAACACTTATTATCACAAGGGCCGAGCTTAGAACTCCAGTTCCGAAAAGAGAAAGCATTTCCAGTTTGGCCAGTCACGGTGCCACAATGGCTTTCTATCTTAGTGTTCATCTGATAAGAAACATAGTAGAGGAGTTGCTTAAAGGAGAAACCTATCATACTTCGACTCCTACTGCCGTTGTTTACAAAGCCACATGGGAAGACGAAAAAATAATCGTTGGGACCCTTGGCAATATTGTGGACAAAGTGAAGGAGGCCAAGATAACAAAGACTGCAATAATTATTGTTGGAAATGTAATTAACCCAAGGAGCTATGAATTTTCAAAAGTTTATGATCCGCAGTTTACACATGGATATAGGAAAGCAGATAAGTCTAAATAGTATTGTAGTAGGTAACATGATTACCTAATTTGGATTGAGAGTTCCCAACTCTTCTGAGCCTAGAAAATTTCTTCATCTTTCCTCATGCCACCTAGTCCGGCTTTGACCTTTGATGCGCATTCGACGCAGATGTCTTCTGAAAAGGGGAAGCTTTTCGTGCAATTTTTGCACACAGGTCTTCCACAACTGGGACAGTCTCTAGTTGTAGTTTGTGAATTGCACAAGAAACAAATGTTATTTTTCATCATTATCATTATGGGTCTTGAAGGCTAAAAGCATATCGCGCTCTTTTATTTTCCTAATCAAAAATTTGCATAAAATATCAAAATTCTTATTAATACAAATATGAAATTTCTCTGTTTGAGGTGTCTCTTTTATTTACTCATGACAATGGAATTCTTGAGATTTCCTTTTGATTGACACTAGCCCAGGCTCCCATCACATTATCTTTAGTTTCCGCGGGGTTCATTCCCGTTATTTGGTTAATAATTATTTCAGTGGCGCGCATTGGGGGCCAAGCCATTGCGACATAATCACCAATATTCCCGGTTTTTTGCAGGGAAGCTGGAATTAAATTATTCTCCGTAAAACCCAATGAAATAAGTTTATGCGTTACAGTAGCAATCAAGTCATGCTGTCCGTGAACAATCAAATGTACGGTTTTGGTATTATCTATTGTCGACATTTTCCTGTGAGTTTTGCTACCAATCACACCTATAAAGATAATTATCTATATAATACTGTTGATGGATATCTTCATGTCGCATTCTGATCTACATATGACAATGATCCTTCCTGAGGACATTTCAGAAAGGATTTCTTCCTTTATTGGTAGAGGTTTGGACTTCCCTTTTATTAAACAGGAAGAGGTTTTATCACTTTTATACTTATACGGAAGAAATATCAGAATAGAAAATCATCCTGAGAAAGTTCTTGGAATTGCAAAGAAAACCGTTGAAATACTTGAACAAAGTATCGAAAATTATAGGAATGGTCCTAAATCTTTTTTTGATTCTGAATTTTTGAGGAATAATTACATACGTAGACAATTACAGATAACTGTTGACAATAATGTTAATAAGCATGATAAAAATACGCAAAATCTCAACAAGAGATTCATTAATGATCCTGTGATTTTATCTGAATGCTTCTCACAGCACGTAGCCTTCTATGATCAGAAGTATTCATTTTTTATTTATGGCCCGCTAAAGGAAAGCGAATTAACACGTGACATTCGCGATTTATTATCTGGTAGGATAGTTATGTTAGGGTACAATAAGGAACAAGATCAACTACCGTTCGATCATCCTATACTTCCACTGTATGTATGGGCAAAGGAGAACCTTATTCACTTTAACTAAACTTGCTTAACAACTACCTATGCAGTTAAATTATCGTTCTAATTCACCGGATCAACTTTCAATTAGCTTTAATTAATTCTCATTTTTGACTTTCAAGTCCAACACTTTACATACTACGGGAATGGCAGCTCAAATGGTATTGGAGGAGTTGATATGGTGGTTTTAGGACTAAAGTAGGTATTATCATACTTTTCTGTGTCAGGAGATGATATGGTGGTTTTAGGACTAAAGTAGGTATTATCATACTTTTCTGCATGAGTGGTTAGTGGGAAGAATGGAAATATTCTTATGTCATTTCTCAGGCAAGAATCAAAAATTCCACAAGATTCAAAGTATGGAGATTTAAGATCCTTTTCAAAGTTCATCCAGTGGGGAGAATAAATAGTAATCCCAGAGGCAAATATCTTTTGTGACGGAATGACAAAGGAAAACGCACAAATAGCAAAAATACTGATCAAGAAAAAAATGGCCAATGATTGACATTTTTTATCTTTGTTCAAATCAATATTTGATTTAATACTTAGTATATTTAGACTGCTTTAACTAATTTAATAAGATAATTGGATAAATGAGTGCAAGTATCTAATTCCTAAACAGGTAATATACAATATTACGTTTAATATTTGCTAGAAAAAATCACAGAATTTTTTTCTTAAATATTAATTTGAAACTTGTTGATTAATCCTATGTTATTACTGTTTCCACAAGGTCGTTCCGAATGATTTTAGATATTATTATCACTGAAAAATTAAGCACACTTATCTTGTGATCAAGTTTAAAAAAAAATGTCGTTGATTTGGTTATGGATATTTATATCATATTCTTGCTATAATTATGGAAATGTAAATGAATGAAAAGATAATTAATATACGAGAACTTTATTCTAAAATGGATTCGGACAATTCTGACTTTCTTGATTTTTTTGATCTCCGACATTTACAGTCCGGTATTTTAAGATTAAAACCCGGTCAAATGGATGGACAAGAACCTCATTCATCAGATGAAATCTACCTGGTATTACAAGGAGATGGATTTATAGAAATTGGAAAAAAATCATACGTTCTAAAGAAAGACCTATTTATCTATGTACCGGCCAAAGTAAAACATAGATTTTACGGCAATACTCAAGAAATATTAGTGATATATTTTTTTAGCAATTAATGTTGAGTAATAACTTAAGTTTAAGTATCTATTTGCATAACGGTCATCTTTAACAGTTACATTTGCATTTTATGATAAATTTATAGGCATTGCTTCCAAATGCTTAGATAGTACCATTAGAACTTCAATCTTTTTCTTAGGGTAATTTGCAAAGTTAATAACTTCGTCAATGAAAGTTGAAATTGGAATAGCCTCTTCTCCAACTACCTCGATACCTTTTTTAGTTAGTAGGTATGATTTTGCAACTGGCGAAGCCTGAACTCCATTTAAAAAATAATGTTGTGATTCGGACATTGATTTACTTGCTTTTGCATAGACCTCCTTTATGTATTGAGTTTCCACTGCAATATTCTCTTCTAAAAGACTCATTCTTTTTACGAGCTCGTTGATCCTCTTCACAGCTTCAAATACCATTATAAATTCAACCTTTGTTTTAATACTAAAATTTAGTCAGAGTCTATTCTTAATTCATCTTTCTGGCTTTCTTGTTCTTGTAACTTCTTAAGTTCGCTCAGCAGGAACTGTTTATATTTATCTCTTTCCTGTTCGGTCATTTTGTCCAAATTAGAACTCAATGTTAAACCAATAGCAGATAATCTTTCTATCATATCCACAGCCACAAACTTGCCAACATTCCCAACCCTCATTACAACATCCAATTGTTTTTGCATAATATTGTGAACAGAATCTACGTCCGCAGCTACATCCATGCCTCTCGAGGTAATTTTGTATTTACCACTATCGGTTTCGCTTATTAGGCCCTCTTCTAACAATCTTCCTAACATCGGATAGATTAAACCTGGTGAAGGCTTCCATCTTCCTCCGCTTTGGAAAGTAGCTTTGTCGATGATTTCTTTACCTGTCATAGGTTCTTCCTCTAGTAGACCGAGAATATAATGCCGTGAAAATCCTCTTGGGATAGCACTACCTACCCTGGCAAGCCAATTAGATAACATATCACTAGTAATATCGCTAGCGATATATTAGTTTTTTCAGTTGTATAGTTCTGGTTACTTAACGGAGATTAGAAAGTAGGTGGTAACTTTCGGAGTTATTTCTCAAGATAAACACAATGATTCTTGAAACTTATTTTGAAACTTTCAAGAAAATCCATCCCTAAAAGACTCACACTTTCCATAAAAGTATACGTATTTGTTGCATGTTCTAATTGTACTACTACGTCAATCACATCCAATGTTACACTGTATTTATCCTCATTTACGTAGTCCAACTTGCAATTATTAAGTGATTTTACAGGCATTATATTACCTTGAAAGTCTACAGCGCCGCCAAATTTCTTATGGAATAATGGTGATAAATCCAAGTTGTTAGCATCTGGTCCACATATCGTGGTTGTTGAAGATCCTGTGTCAACCAAAAAAGTCATTCTTCTTCGTGATAAATTAAGTTCTGGAATAGTTACATCAAGAGGCAGAACGTATTCTTTCCTATCTCCCCATTTGTACCCTGTTAGAATCATTGTATTATATGAGCTTAGTCACTCTTATTAAATAGCCACTTTCCTTTCGTACGTACATTGTGAATACCGCATTCACATCTATTTTCATTCCAACTAATCTATTCATCAATTTCTCAAAATCAGTATCACTATCAATTATTTTTTCATTATATACTGCAACAAACTTTTCTCGATATTGTTCTTTAAATTTGGAATAATTAAAGATAAACCACTTACAACTAATATGATACGTTCTACTTGAGTTTACAATTTCGCTGTCCATTAATTAGTCTTATTGATTCCACGTATTGTGAGCTACCTCTCTAACAGATGCCAATCTAATCAGGGTTTCTATTTTACTTCCCTGCATTGTAAGTTTAATTCCAGATGCCTCAGCAGGTGTTTTACCTAATTTTGAATGTTCTCTAACATAATTTAATGTATCACCATAGCCTCAATAGTCTTCTGAGCAGACTCCTTTGTATTCATTCCACATTCAATTTTTTCTCTATCCATAGTAGTACCGTTCAACCTCTCTACAAGTGAATTAAGACCCTGGTGCCTTACTGAACTACAACTAATATCTTAACTTTAGGGTTCTTAAATGTGAAAAATTTCTCTTGAAATGCTTTATCATATGATGGTAAACCGTCATGCATATTTATATATATAAAGTTAATTTCAATAATAGTCATTGTCAAATAATAAGGATCTCCCAGAGAACAAAAAAAGAACGACTAAGAAGGGTCTAATTATAACAATCATAATTGTGACAGGCATAGTTGCTGCGAGTTTTCTGGTCTATCTTATACCATAAACAACTGACGGTGTCGTGGAATTTTTGTAACAGTCATCGACAATTATTGTGTGTACGTCCTGTCATAACAGGTTACCTAATATAAGGTATAGATTATTCCATTTTCAAGATCGATCAGTATGGGACCCGTTACTATAATGAAATTTGGAGGCAGTACACTTGGAGAGGATGGTGCCTGCATAGACAAAATAATACAAAGAATAAGTACGAAGATTGAAGGTAAAAATAAAGTTGTTGCTGTCTTTTCAGCACCTCTGATTAGGTATAGAGATAAAATAAGTTCCATGACTGACGTAGCGATTCATATTGGAAAGAATTATGCTCAATCGAATCCTATAGAAATCGATGTATTACGCGAGGTATATGAAAACATTGCATCAAATAGTCTTTCAGGCGAATATTATAAAAAATTTTCTGATGAAGTCAAAAAGTTCCACAAAGAAGTCATAATATCACTTAAACAAGCTGCAGAGAATCGAAGGTTCGTAGATGTTACCAGATCAAGAACGCTCGCATATAGTGGAGAGATACCTATGTCATATTTAATGGACTATATTCTAAAAAGTAAGGACATAAAATCGGATCATACAAGAATAGAACAATGGCCAATAATAACGGATGATAATTTTGAAGCTGCAAATTTTTTAATCGAAGAATCTAGGGAAAAATCAAGATATTTCAATGAGTTGATTGAGAATAACAGTGTAGTAACAATAGGAGGTTTCATAGGAAAAACCATCGATGGATTAGAGACCACTTTTGAACGAGGAGGCTCTGATAGGTCCGCCGCTGATGTCGCCATACTGTTAAACGAAAATTACAAACCAGAATTAGATTTTGAAAAAGATAATGCAGTATTTAGTGCCGATCCAAAAATAGTAAAGAAAGAATTGGACAGTATCAAATTTCTTTCCTATAACGAGGCAAGGTTAGCTGGTATGTTTGGCATGAAAATACTTGATCCTTTAGCAATTAAGGAAATTGATAATAACAATATGGATATACCTATTGTAATTACCAATATGAATAATCCATCCGATACTACTACAATATCAAAAATTTCTGCCGACCAGTCAGATAATCTTATTAAGATTGTTACTGGAAAAAGAAATTGTGCCATTGCGAGGATCGAAAGCATAGCAGCGTCACATCTATTGGCATCTCTTGAAAGTGATAAACAATATCATGAATTTCTTAAATTATCCCCGTATAAGAAAGAAGGCGTTGAAATTACGCGTATCCTATTCCTAGACGGAGACTACGTCCGTAGAAATGAACATCATTTTAAGGCGTATTATTCCAAAGCGGAAATAGTATATGACAGAGGTGTTGTTACCCTAATTGGTGATAATATGTGGAAAATCCCAAAAATTGCGTCTACTACCAGTAGCACGGTTGGAGAACATGGGATAAACATATTGAATTTGGACGCACAAGAGGAAACATCGCGTATACTAATTATTGTAGATGATTCTAAGGTAGCTGATGCAATAAGAGCAATCCATGAAAAGAGAAACAGAATTGATCGAGACGAAGCTTAATGAACGATCGAAGTAAGATTTGGATGGATGGAAAGTTTGTCGATTGGAATAATGCAAAAATACATATCCTTACACATGGCTTGCACTATGCAACGGCAGTATTTGAGGGGATTCGTTGTTACAGTACAAAAAAAGGTCCTGCAATATTTCGACTAGAGGAACATATCAAAAGGCTAGTCAATAGTTGCAAGATGTATCATATGACTCTAGAATATACTGATAAAGAACTTAGAGAAGCAATTATTGGCATAATAAAAATAAATAATGTCGAGGATTGCTATATCCGACCTATTTGCTACTATGGATACGGAAAAATGGGAGTCAATCCCTTACCTAATAAAGTATCAACAGCTATAGCTATATGGACTTGGGAAGATCACATAAAAACAAAAGGCGACGAAGGATTGAGAGCTATGGTTTCTTCATGGGTCAAAATAGATTCTAGAAGCTTACCTATACATGCTAAAGCTAGTGCAAATTACGCAAATTCAGCCCTAGCGAGAATAGAAGCTTTGAAATCTGGAGTTGACGAGGCAATTTTGTTGAACGTGAGTGGGCTAGTTGCAGAAGGAACAGCCGAAAATATTTTTATGGTAAAAAATGAACTTCTTATTACTCCACCATTAACCTCAGGAGCCCTGGACGGGATTACCCGCTCTAGTGTTCTGGCTTTAGCCCAGGACCTTGGCATTAACTATCAAATTTCTGATATATCGCGTGACGAATTGTATTATGCTGATGAAATATTCTTAACAGGAACAGCAGCTGAAATTAAGGCAATTGGTGAAATTGATAAAATGACCATTGCTAATGGAAGAACTGGAAGAATAACAGGAATGTTACAAAGTCTATACAAGCAAATCATACATGGAAATAATGAAAAATATGAAAAATGGCTCACATACGTTAATTAAATATTTAGAATTTAATCGCTTCCTTACGCATTAGTATAGTAGATAATTGTTACGGCTTCACTAGAGCAAGTAGTGATAAGAACTCCCCTAGATAGGAGACTCATTTAATATTAATGCAAGGAGGGCTGATCTTAAATCTTTACCATAAGAT
Organism: Nitrososphaeraceae archaeon; assembly: GCA_036557405.1. GTDB lineage: Archaea > Thermoproteota > Nitrososphaeria > Nitrososphaerales > Nitrososphaeraceae > TA-21. Next base: position 20,774 of record DATBHO010000092.1, on the reverse strand, counting down.
GCTTGCTTAAAGTAAATCGCATTAGATTTATTATCCACATCCTGCGATATCTCATCTATTCTTGGTAATGGATGCATGATAGAAATATCAGGTTTAAACTGTTTCAAAATGGTGCTATCGATTGTATAAACTCCTTTAACCTTTTCGTATTCTTGCGGATCAGAAAATCTCTCTTTTTGTATTCTGGTAACGTACAATATATCTGAATTGTGAAAAACCGTTTCGTTAATCTCTTCTAGTTCCACAATTTTCATCTTATTTTTTAATCCATAGATCGATTCTTGTCGGATCTGCAATGTTGGTGGAGAAATTAGAATGACTTCAACATCATAATTGGATAGGCCGTATAATAAGGAATAAATTGTTCGTCCATATTTTAAATCACCCAAAATACAAATTTTTAATCCATCAATTCTCTTTTTTTCCTTTATAATTGTATATAAATCAAGCATTGCTTGCGTTGGATGTTCTTCACTTCCGCTGCCTCCATTAATTATCGGATGATTAGAAATTTCTGCAGCAAATTTGCTTGAACCATCAAGTTGGTGTCGTAGGATTATGATATCTGAGTAGAGATCCATAACTCGCACAGTGTCCTGTAAACTTTCTCCTTTTTCTATCGAAGAAGATCTTAGGTCTGATATTCCAATTGAGCTCCCACCTATTGATGCCATTGCTGCTTCAAAACTCATCCTTGTTCTTGTACTTGGTTCATAAAACAGATATCCCATTATTCTGGCTTTTCCAAATTCATCTTTTTCTTTGGGCTTTAGCTCCTTCATTTTATTCGTTTTATCAAATAAGAACTCAAGCTCATCTCTACTGAAATCATTAATTGAAACAACATCCCGACCAAAGAATCTATTAGTCTTCACTCATTATCCCTGTCATAATATGATAAAGCCCCTTTACAAAAAGATTCTTATCAGAGTTCAAATAAAAGATAATTTCCTATATAGCATATATTAGAGATTTGTAATAATTTTTGCAGTTTGAATAAGTGCGAATTGACCCTATTTTTTGTGTTGATATTGTCATTTACATTATTTGTTCAGAATGATAGTGTATCTATATTTGGCCAAATCATCGATACAATACATAAAAATTATTCCAATATGCCTATGTACAGTAGAAATACCACAAAATTAGATACCAAATCAATTAATCAATTACTTGGGTCGGCTAATCAAAATAACTCTACTATTAAAACTGTTACCTATACTCCAAAATTTTTGTGCGGAAATGTATCCTCTGATGAAGGTCCTGTGAGACCAGGACATTATGATACCGATATAAGTATCCTTAACAAACAAGACTATCCAATAAAAATATTTTGGAACGTCATCCCTAATGATGGTACTTCTTCAATTTCTATCATAAAGACACTTAAATCTGAAAGCTCTACTAGCATATCATGCAAAGATATTCTACCGTTAATTATCGAAAAAAAGAATTTATTAGAAGGATTTGTTATGTTGTCCTTACCAATAAGTGGTAATATCATAAGTGCATTCCCAGATCCTAATAATCCAGAAGCATCAATTTTAAGATCAATTAATGATTCACAATCAAATTTGGTTGACGTCCAAGTATTTTATACGGCGAACGCATTGCCTAACCTTCCTAGTGAAATGATTTTTAATAAGATAGATTTTAAGATATTAAACGATTCCAGTGAAAGGATCCCCCACTCATTTTTAGGACAGGCGTTAGAACTTACGTTACCATCCAACAAAAATCAAATTTATGACCAAGTATCTCGCATAAAGTCTACACTAAAGGAAAAATTTAACCTATCAGATTCTGACTTGAATGCTATTAATATTCAAATCGATGGAACTGATGTAGATGCTATTTATACCAATGACGACCATGCAATATCCTCATCACGCTTATCTCCTAACATCTACATTAGGTGATATCTAGTTCATGAAAATTGCAATTTTGATGCTGGCATTTAATAGATTGTCTCCGGATTAGAAGAACCAAGATTTACTAAAGTTATACCTTTAGTGCCCTACTAATCATTATTAATTCAGGTCCGGTAGTTAAATTACCTACTATAACTGAGCTGAAATTGGCTATGGTTCCAGATGATATGAAGGGTGAACCCCCGTTAACAGTAGCTGGTTCTGCTTCAACTTGAAGTATTTCTGATACTCTGTTGATTTCCGCATCACTAGCTTTTGGATGAACAATAGCTCCAGCATTTGTAGCGACAACCATCGATCCAACCTGGATAAATCCTCCAATTGACATACTTTGAATAGGAACACCCAAAGTATCTTTAATATTTTGATCGACTTCTCCTTTGAATAAATTTGAAACTATTGCTCCTTTATCATTTGCCAAAATTAGGTTTCCAACTGCAGTAAACTTACTTTTTAGTCGTTCCACGTTTAAACCTGTCTGCTTAATGATTTGAATTTCATCATCTGAGACAGTTGATGGTAACAGGATTCCATTGTTATTCATTACCGTCATTGGTCCTATCAAACGGGTCCCAGCAACCGAAACGTGAACTATTTTTTTAACGTTTAAATATTCTTTAAGTTTTTTAGCTTTTGTTTCTGCAAATCCGAATGGAAGTAGAAGGGTATCATCATTCGTGCGTAAAAATAAACCCACATTTGGACTTCTATAGACATCATATTTGTGTATCACCAAATGCTTTTTCTCTCCATCATGTGAGGGTCATCAGACAATATTTCTCCTATGTACGCCTAAAATATGAAACTATCTACCGAATTAATTTATGTTTTAAAACTTCTTGACTAGATATCCGCTGCCATTAATTCCTAATTAACAATTAGCCTGGATTTTTCACCAGAAATAAAAATGTGAATAGTGGGTTTATCCTGACATGCATGAACTGAAACCGCACTCTATGCACAAATTACAACCTTCAGTAATAATCAATCTTGCGTTACACGAGGGACATTCTTCGTACTCAAGCTCATTTGGAGAGGTTGTTATGTTCATTTTAAGCTTAGATTGAGAGACATTAATTGTGTTTTCTGTTTTTTCCATTTCTTCTGTACCTCTAAAGACTTTTTCAACTTGAGTCATAACATAGTCTTGCTTAATGTTACTATGAATATGATCAGTTACATAGGCACTTGGTTTTACAATAAATTTTTTCTCCTTCTCATTTCCGGTAATATGGAGTACCTGTTCATGTCTAGAGCCGTCTCTATAAACTGTCACCCCCTTTAGACCCAATTCGTGCGACAAAAGATAAGCTGCCTTTATGTCCTCGACTGTAACGTCGGATGGCATGTTAATAGTCTTTGCTATTGCATTACTGATCCATTTCTGCCAAACTGCTTGAGCCATCAGATGATCAGTCCAATGCACATCAATAGCAGTTACAAATATTTTCTGTAATCTTTCTGGAATTTCGGCCAATCCTCTTACAGATCCATAATTGTTAGCAATTTTTGTTAGAATTTCATCATTATACAATCCATTTTCTTTCAGTACATTCTCGAATATCCTATTTGTATAGAAGAATCTCCCGACAGTAACCCTTTTTTCAAAGACTAGTGCAAAAACTGGTTCAACACCATTTGAAGTGTCAGCAATCATTGACAATGTTCCCGTAGGAGCAATTGTAGTCGTCCATGAGTTTCTAATTCCATATTTTTCTATTTTCTCAACTAATGAATCCCAGTCGTACGACTGAAGCCGCTTTGGAATTTCATAGTATCCCCCTACTGGTATCATTTTTCCTTCAACATAATCAGTCTGATTGAATAATGGAAAAGCTCCCCTCGCTTTGGAAATCGCAACGCTTTCTTCCATGCTATAATAAGAAAGTGCTTCAGCTAGTTTATTCATAAACTCATACCCTTCTTTTGAATTGTATGATATTTCTAGGGTGAATAATAGATCAGCGATACCCATTATCCCGAGTCCAATTCTCCTTGTTAATAGCGTATTGCGTTCAATTTCTTCAACAGGATACTTGTTCATGTCAATAACATTATCTAACAATCTAGTCGAGAGACGTATCGCTTGCTCATATCGCTGCCAGTCAAATTCATATTTTCCGTCAATATTTCGCTTTACAAAATTGGCCAAGTTAATGGATCCTAAATTGCAAGATTCATATGGATAGAGTGATTGTTCGCCACAGGGATTTGTTGCTCTAAGGGGTCCTTCTTTTACGATTATACAGGGATTATATTTGTTGATATTGTCAAAAAATATGACGCCTGGTTCAGCGCTTTTCCACGCGCTGAAGGTAATTAGATCTAAAAGCTGATGCGAATCAATTTGCTTGATCGGTTCATTAGTAGTCGGATTTCTAAGTGTGTATTTGTGATTATTTTCGTCAATTACCGATTCCCAGAAATCATTCCAAATTCCAACGCTTACGTTAAAATTTTCAAATATCCCTGGTTTGGTTTTGGCTGTGACGAACTTTTCAATATCAGGATGCCATGATTCCATTATTCCCATGTTTGCTCCCCTTCTTTTTCCGCCTTGCTTTACCACATCCGTGATTGTGTCAATTATCCTCATAAATGAGATCGGTCCCGAAGCAACGCCAGAAGTCGATGCTACAATATCACCTTCAGGACGGAGATTGGAATAGTTAATACCAACTCCTCCTCCTGATTTGAATATCATTGCGGCATCAGTAGAGGATTTCATTATTTCTGACATGTCATCCTTCATATCCAATACAAAGCATGCGGATAGTTGACCAAGTCTTGCCCCAGCATTCATAAGAGTAGGTGTATTTGGCAGGAAGTCCTTTGACACCATCAAATTATAATATTCAATAATCCTATCGGAATATTTTGACAAGCTTCCTTCGGCAATCAGTCGTAAGAGATCTTTAAAGCTAGTTTTCATATGTCCGCTTTTTGCCAATTGAACGTAATGTCTAATCATTGATTCAAAATGGTATCTATTAAGGTAGTAATTGCCAATTTTTAATTTCATGTGAAAATCATCTATTTTTTTGTAATATTCTTCAGCTTCGGTTATATTTTGAACTACTACATCGTTATTAGTGTACAATTCCGTATCACGAAGTATATCAGGGATTGTTACGAGAATTGCGACTCGTTCAAAAAGTGATTTCGGATCTTCTATTATTTCATTATTATTATCCCTTAGCAAGTAGCGTGAAGCCAATACCCTCAGAGAATTAATATCGAAAGACTTATCCACTTCATCGAGATCTTTCTTATTTAAAATCTTCTTCTTTTCATCTCTGATCTTGCGCCGTTCGTGTCTGTAAAGTATGTACGCCTTAGCGGTCTCTGAAAGCCCCTCTTCAATTAAGATCGACTCGACCATATCCTGGACATCTTCGACACTGGGGACTCGATTGGTATCAAAAATAGAAAACTGTTGATCCATTTTTTGTACTACTTTTTCTGATAATCTTTCAGCCAGCCTGTAATCTGCCTTACCTGCTGCCATTAATGCTTTGTAGATGGCATTTGAAATCTTCGAGTTATTAAAATCAACTAACCCTTTATCCCTCTTCCTAATTTGCGCTATCGGTTTTTTGTTTTTGCTTGAAGAATCATTAATCTCAGTAATTTCTTTTGCCATAACGTTCTATACAGCTAGGCCTTAGCTTAAAAGTATTATCTTACTAAAAAATAATATAATCAAGGTTTAAACTATTTGATACAGGGCCATTATATTGTCAGAGTGTCAGAGTAGTTGAGGAAAATAATTTGGCAATAAAATCCTAAATCTTAATGCTCATTAATTCAATAGTTTCTGTTTTAGTTTTAGTATCCGGAGTTTGCTTTAGAGATTTGATATTGAATAATTTAATTTACGCTATTTGGGAACGCCAGATACTCGGTGCTGAGTTGATGCCCAAAACTTGGAGGATCTATTTGCAGATCGTTGTTTACACAAATATAACTAAAACTTAGGATAATGCCGAAACATAACAGAAATGTGTTTCAACCGTTTGATTCAGAACTACTACCTCACAAAATTAGTGGACCCACAGCTCCCACATACTTCAGATGCTATGGATATTTTTGCACCACATGAGCTGCAAACTTTGTTATTGTAAATTGGTCTAAAGAAATCAAATTCATGTGACTTGTTAATACAATCCATAAGTTCACTATCCGTAAGATCGCTTACGTCGACATTAAGTGAAGTTCCACCGTTGAGTAATCTATCAATTGAATTACTTGATTCAATTACAGAACCGGCGGTATTTGAAAGCAAATCCCTCCCACTTATAAGAAGACCTTGTGAGTAAGATTTTATCATCAATTCACCACTGACTTCATGATACATATTCCCATACTTTTCCGAGTCGAGGGCAGCTAATCTCGTATCACTATCATCTGTAATCATGGCAATTCTTATAGAGTCATCTCCAGCCTGTTTTCCTTGATCCGAAGCCACTTCAACAGCCGTATGTAATACCTTTTGAATTATTTCTTCACTGTCAAATTCATGTCCTAGGATATTATTTACAGACTCCCTCATACCAGTTAGATTAATCACTAGATTCATCCTGCTTAAGTGCATCATTTGTGTTATGTTGGCCAATACAGGAAGCATTTCTCTTCGCATCATTTCTAAAATGGAATTTTTTCTGGACAGTAGTACGCAAATGGCTGGTTTTATCATTAATGCTAATCTAGCTCTGAAATAGGTTTCATCTTTATTAGACTGATAAGCTAATCTGGGCAGATTTATTGCTAAAGATTGTAAGCTTACGACCGAATTAGATTTCTCATCAGTTACATTTTTTATTAAACCTGTATGACTTCTGAAATTCTTTGATATGGACAAAATTCCACCATGTTTAACAATATTGGTTATTAGGTCTGAATTTCTCTCCAGCGAATCGTGATCATTACCAACCAAAGATAACCCAATACTGGGAGTCGGAGTATGATCTAAATAAATACTGTAAGCCTCCAAAATGGATGTAATAATTGAGCTTCCATCAAGTGAGAGTGGTAAAGTAATTACTGGAAACTCTGACGACGAATATGACCTTGATATGGAAGATGAAATAAATGCTTTAGAAAATACAGATTTTATGTCCTCATTATTTTGAAACTTCTTTAAAATTGAAGATATAAAATTTTCAAGTATTATCTCCCTCGAAGCCTCCCTACTCAACACTGAAATCAATATAGGAAGCGCTGCTGTAACGTCTTCAAGTGTATCAATTGGTTTCAGTCTTGAGACATTCAAATATTTTCCTTTAAAGTTTAAACCATTTTCAATAATATCCCTAGTATCGATAAAAACAGTATCGGGCATCAAATTCCAGAGTCCGGTGTTCGAAATATTTAGTTCTCCAGCAAGATGCATATCAGTGATGTCTTTCGGTAACACGTTGAATAGTAGGTTTTCGGAAAAAACGGCAAGAGATGTTTCGGATAAAATCCCTTCAACCCCATTTTTGCTATAGGTAGGGTTGTTAAACATATCTGAAATATCGGATCCCGGAAGGCCCAACCTAGCAAGTTTTGATCTAAATTCTTCATAGCCGTGTTCCATTAAAATTGAATTCACAGTTTCTCTAATAAGCGAGGATGTAAGATAGACGGTTTGGAATTTGTAAACTTTGTTTTCAACTTCCTCTGTAATCTTATGTGCCTGTTCAAGAGGCATATTCGCCTCCCTAACTAATGATTGAGTTATCCTATTAGAATTAAATTCTTCAATAGAATGTCTAGAAGTTCGTACATACATTTTTCCGCTTTCAACTATCGATCTCTCTTCAATCTGCCTTGCAAGACTAAGGACTAATTTTCCGAGATTAGTAATTGTATACCTTCTTTCTGCTTTATTTAATGCAACAAGTGATTGCCTCAAGAGCTTCCTCAAATGGTAAGCAAATTTACCAGACTCTTTTTTGGATTTAAAACCAGCCAATGATTTTAATTCTGAGTAAGTTAAAGGTCCCTTGGAATTCAAAATACGAAGTATGTCGATCCTATTAGGACTTGCCATAACAGAAAAAATCATCCTAACTCTTTTTGCTGCTTGTAAAATTCCACTAGGTTTAGTTTCAGTTTGAGTTAAAAGATCATGGCTCGCCTCTATCTCCATCTCACCCGATATTATCCTGAGATAATTTAAAATTGGGTCGTAAATAGTTATTGACTAACAGTACAAAACAATTTACCTCAGGATTTTAGAAAATCAAATTTAGATCATAACTTCGTTTTCCTCTACTAGGGATTCGAATTCATTTCTGTTTTTCGATGCATTAATCGTCGCAGGTATGTCGGGTAACTTTTGTCTTGTTTCCTCTTCAACATTTTGTTCAACTTCGCTTAAAATTTTGAGGGCATCATCATCAACAGGTATTGTTATTTTTACCTCAGGATTAACATTGTAATTTAGTATTTCAGATGACGCGTTTGTAACATCATTCAACATCTCATTCGCCTTAGGTATTACCATTGAAATATCTTTTTCAATATCCCTTATCAAATCTATTGTTGGGTTTATAGTATTTATTATAACGGCAAATTCACCAATTATGCTGGTACGAAGAGCTACAACTTCAAGAGACATCACCATGTTTCTTGTTGTTTGCTTAATTCTATGTATATTTACAAGTTCATTTGCTAGTGCTTTGGCACGGACATTGTTACCCACTTTGATGTTTTGGACAATTTGTTTTTTAAAATCAGTATCCATCATGTCAAATTTTTTTGAGAGCTTATTCAACTTTGTAATTTGATTACTAATAACTTGAGCAGCATTAGATAGATCAATTTGAAACTGTGAATTATGCTGCATAAAAAAAATATAGTGTAGGATGAATGTAAAAATAATTGTCAGTGTCTATCAACAAAAGAGTAACATAAAGCTAATCTAAGAAATTTCTAGTATATGATCAAATCTTGCAGTACGAGATGATGATGATGATGTGAAGATGAAAGCTTTTTGGTATACAATTATTTGCTTGAAAAAATAGTGACTGTTAGTTGCCTTGTTTTTCTAAAGTTAGTCCGTGCTTTGCATCATAACCTTTTACCTTGACAATTGAGCCTATAGGCAGCTCAGCTGGTACTTTAATCCCCGGCAAAAACCCCGAAGCTGAAATAGGAGCATCATTCAGCTTGAATACTACCCATGCATATGAGCTTATATCATCAAAACCTTCAGGGGCTACTGATTGAATTGTATGCGTAACTACTGTGCCAATGCCTGGAAATTCAACAAATTGAAAGTCACTTTTAGAGCATACACTACAATAGTACATAGTTTCAAGCATAATTTTTCCGCAGTTCTTACACTTGTTAGCCAGAATTCTCCCGCTGTTAGCTGTTTGAATAAATCTTTCATGCGTACTTAGACTCTTTTCCAATCCGTTACACCAAACTTAGACTTTTTGGAAAATGTGAACTGCTGCACTTGCCCCAGTAGCTCCAAAGTTGTGCGTTAGTGCTATTTCGGCATCTTTTACGAATCTGTCTCCAGCTGCACCAGTGAATTGATCGAAAACTTCGACAACTTGCCCTATACCTGTTGCACCAATAGGATGCCCTTTGGATTTTAGTCCTCCTGATGGATTAATAGGAATTTCGCCATTCCTTTGAGTGATGCCTTCCCTTGCAGCAATCCCCCCCGTGCCTTTCTTAAAAAATCCTAAATCTTCTATGTCAATTATTTCTGCAATAGTAAAACAATCATGAACTTCAGCAAAATCAATATCCTTTGGTGTGACTCCTGCCATCTTGTATGCTTGGTTTGCCGCAATTATTGTACTTGGGATAGTTGTGATATCCTCCCTAGATTGTACGGCGGCAGGTGATCCACCTCTGCCCGAACCGATAACCTTTACATAATTGTTACCAACCTTCTTGGCAAATTCTTCAGTACATAGAATAACAGCTGATGCGCCATCAGAAAATGGACAACAATCATAAATCTTTAATGGGGATGCTACAACTGGTGAATTCAAAACATCATCTACTGTTATTTTTTTTCTGATGTGAGCTTTTGGATTTAATAATCCATTATCATGATTCTTGACTGCAACATATGCCAAATCCTCTTCTGTCGCTTTGTGTTTATTCAAATAAGCTCTGGCAATAGAAGCGAACAGCCCTGGGAACGAAGCACCATTTCCGCCTTCATAAAAGAAGTCAGAACAATATGAAAAGAGTGTGGTACTCAAAGTAGTTCCAGTATGAGTCACTTTTTCTACACCAACTGCCAATACACAATCATAAAAGCCTGCTGCAACATTTGCGTAAGCCTCTCTGAACATTACGGAACCTGATCCACAGGCAGATTCGATTGTTAGACCTGGTATATGAGGAATTCCGAGATTGCTCATTAATACTGGGGCCATATGGACCTGTTTATCAGCTACACCAAATACATTCGATATATAACCTGCCTGGATATCCTTCGGTGTAATCCCTGCCGATTCAATCGCGTTTTTTGCCGCATCCAGTCCCAGCTCAATAATACTCTCACTTAGTTTACCATATTTTGTACTTCCAGCTCCAAGAACGCATACGTTGTTTACCATTTATATAAAAAATATCAATCGAGAATATAAAAACGTTCGAGAATGTTCAGTGGTGGAGGGAAATTTCGAGAATTTCTTGGTCATACTAGCTTCCAATCCGTGATCGGTTAGTAGTCTAACCACCCCAAAATCTAAATTGTAATTCTAGATATTCCATTTTAATTGCCAGCAAAACCTCAAGAGCTGATCACGGAACAATACAACCTTGTAATTTGCGAAAAACCGCTCGCCGCAAAAAGAATTTCTCAAGTATTAGGATCTAAAAAAATGATAAAGAGAGAACCTGCGTCTGGTGTCGTAATTTTTGATATTATTACAAATAAAGGTGAACGATATATTGTCTGCTCAGCACTAGGACATTTGTATAGTTTATTTCCTGTTGAAAAAAATCGAAAAAAATATCCTATCTATGAGGTAACATGGTCTCCACGACATTCTGCTATTGTAAGAGAAAAAAGAAGAATTACGCAAACATTGAAAGTCATTGAAAATATTTCAAAGGCTGCTACTGGGTTTATACACGCTTGTGATTACGATCTTGAGGGTGAGCTTATTGGCTATAACATCCTCCAATATGCTTGCAACAATAAATATGATGTTTCGAAGAGGGCCAAATTTTCTTCCCTTACTAATTCAGAAATAAATCAATCATTTAATGATTTACAAGATACCAATATCAGAATTGCTGATGCTGCAAAGGCTAGACATTTAACAGATTTTATTTTTGGCATTAACCTATCCAGGGCACTTGTTAATTGCTTGAGCGTTTCCAGGCAAAATAACCAATATCACAATTTAACCATTGGTAGGGTCCAAGGCCCTACTCTTGGATTCATTGTAAAAAGAGAGAGAAAGATTAGAAACCACATACCAGATCCACTGTGGCACATTAGTGGAGAATTCGACGATGGTTGTTCTATTTTCAAAGCTAATTTGATTTCTGCTGTTCGTAAATTTTCAGACATAGAAAAAATACTAACAAGCTGTCAAAATGAAACGGGTGTTATTAATCAAATGGTTCATAGTAACAAGAAGCTTGCCCCTCCCACTCCATTCAATCTTAGTAATTTACAAAAAGAAGCCTATCGAATTTTCAAGCTGCCGCCTATCACAACCCTCTCTGTCGCAGAATCTCTCTATCTTGCTGCGTTAATTTCTTATCCTCGTACTTCTAGTCAGAAGCTTCCTCCATCCATAGGTTATAAACAAATAATTGACCAATTAAGAATAAACCATTTCAAGAATGATGAAAATATTATAAAAGACTTACTAAATAGAAAATATTTAGTTCCTTACCAAGGTAATGAAGAAGATCCTGCCCATCCAGCAATTTATCCTACAGGTATAAAAGAAAAAAAACTTGACCTACTTCAGCGAAGAATCTTAGACCTTATTATTAGGAGATTTTTATCCACTTTCGAAAATAATGCTATAATAAAATTCAGTGAAGTTAGTATCAACGTGAATGGACATCACTTTAATGCTAAAGGGAATAAGATCTTAAAATATGGTTGGATTCTTATTTATGAGCCTTATTTTAGTTTCAAAGATTCTTATTTACCGGAACTAAAAATTGGTGAATCTCTAAGAGTGAACGAAGTCACAGTAATGCATGATTTTACACAACCACCTGCCAGATATAATCAAGTAAGCCTTTTGGATAAAATGGAATCTGAGTGCATTGGAACAAAATCCACCAGAGCTGAAATAATCAATTTGTTAATTAAGCGTAAATACATAACTCAAGACAAAGTTGGAGTGGAACCTACAGAATTGGGTCTTACTATTTTCGATGCCATGAAGAAAAATGTTTCAGAAATTGTTTCAACAAAATTAACTAATTTTCTCGAGGCCAGCATTAAAAGTATAGAGGAGGGTGAGCTTACCATTAACGATCTTCGAAAATATTTAGAGAAATCATTGGAGAGTCCTTTAAACAAGATCAAAAAAAACGAATGCGCAATTGGTGATGAAATAAAAAATGTATTGGCTAATTTAGAAAATGGAATGGCATTTGGAAAATGCCCAAAATGTGATGATGGAGAGATGATATTGATTAGGTCATGGAAATCCAAAAAACGATTTATTGCCTGTTCAAATTATAAATTGACGGGTTGTAATGCTCTTGCATCCATCCCTCAAAAGGGTTTCATTAAAAAGAGTAATACTTATTGCTCATGCGGATGGCCGGTATTGAGGGTTATCCTTGCGAGAAAAAAGTCATGGAGAATTTGTGTAAATAGATATTGTCCTGAGAATGGGCATAACTAAATTGATTACCATTATGCAGATTCAAATACGTCAACATAATTTTTATACACATCAGTTCTTCTATTTTTTAACAGCGGGAGTGTACTCCTTATAGAATCTATTCTTGAGTTATCGATGTCTATAAATTCCATGCCTTCTCGAATTTTCATATCCACAAGGGTGGTACCATATGGATCAATGACCATACTATGACCACAATAAATATTCCCTATCTGATCTGGTGCTATTACATAAACTCCATTTTCAATTGCTCTTGCTTTCAACATTATTTGCCAGTGCTCTCGCTTCATAAATCCAGATACCCAAGCTGATGGACATACCAATATTTTTGCACCATTAATAGTTAGAATTCTACAAATTTCAGGAAACCTCATATCATAACATATTAGTAACCCAAGTTTTCCAACAGATGTTGTTGTTGGTTTTTCAATAATATTACCTGCCATTAGCTTCTTAGACTCTTTGAAGCCCAGGGCATCGTACAAATGAACTTTCCTATATGCCGATTCTAATTTTCCTAGCTCATTAATTATAACTGCAGTATCAAAGACTTTATGATTCTGTTTATTGGTATTGTTAATTTCGTATATTGTTGCGATGACATTTATTTTGTTTCTTCTGGCACAGTTTGACAACATTGATATGAAGTTACCATCTATTTTTTCTGCAATTTTGTGCAAGTCTTCTGGTTTCTGTTCAGCTGGAGAATAAGCCATTTGAAACTCTGGAAAGCAGATTAATTGTGCCTTGTCCTTGACAGCATCCTTTATTAATTTTAATGAATACTCCAAATTTTGCTCCTTATTAATTGATGATTTCATTTGGACTAAGGCGACTCTAAATTTTCTTTTCATCTAGCTAACCAGTGGAGCCTAGAATGAAATTTTTCTTAATCTCAGGACTTGCGAACAAAAATTACTCAATCCTTTTCAGCAGAATAAGCTTGTTTCTTATGAGAATATCCTCGTTCTTCCAAAAAAGCCCAATTTTTTCCACATATTACACAAGTAATACGATTTTCATTTTTGAATAATTCCAACTCGTAATGGCTACAACGGATTTGGTACTCTTTTTTCATGGAATCCATTTCTCTTAAAGTGTCTACGTGTCTCACAGAATTTTCCGTCATACAGTGAAATAATTGATTTGGTTACTTTTATCTTTCTTTGGTTTCTACCTCCTCTAACTGGTTGTGATTCAAGTAATCTGTCATTTAAAAATGATAAACTATTGAGAAAGTTCAGTAACTTTGATAAGCAACATTAAGCACAACCTGTTCATGAAAAAATGTCCTGTATGCGGTTGCACACAACACAAGTTATTCGGTTGTGCAAGACACTGGTTATACCATAGAAGAATTATTGACGGATCTTGTGAGGAAAAGTAAATTTTAATTATTTTATTTCGTACAATGCTATAGATAGTTTCAATGCCATAGTATCATCTGTTCTTTCTGCTAGTGGTAATATGTATTTCTGAGTTTCTTCCTTATATCTTAGTGCCTTTTCTTTCTTTATGTCGTTTTTCAAGAACCGTGCGTTGTCCAACCGGTCTGCTAGTTTTATAAATCTAGACATTTTTGGACTTTTTGAAATATTTTCAAAATATTTGACAAGTAATTTTTCTCTGTTCTCCTCATTTGTTTTTGGTTCAGTCAAGGTATTGATTGTGGCGCAAACATCTTCTCCGAAATTTGATCTCAAAAACTCAATAATTTCACTTTCATCTTTACTTTTTTCTATAGTTTCGTGTAGAATAGCTGCGCAAATTGTATCTGCGTCATGAACCTTTAACTCATCTGATAATATTAATGCCACCTTCATAGCATGATTGATGTAAGGTTCATGACTTTCATTCCTAAACATTCCTGAATATACATTAGCAGCAAAGCTAAAGGCTTTAGTAATCTTCACAACATCATTAAGGTTATCTCCAAATGGTTGAATTAACCTAGTAAATGCCACTTTCGTAAAATTATTCAAATTCCATTGCATTTTGATTCACTTAGTTAATTAGTCAATTATTTTTAAATAGTTTCGCAAGTCTGATCAATGAGTCTATTCAATTCTTATTCCCCAATAACTTGTACAACTTCGATAAAATGTCTAAAATTGAAATAAGTGAATTTGAGTGGTATTTCAGAGATTTTTTGTTCAAAAATCATTCCAAAGGTATAATGCAACTGGTAGCTGAAACTATCCCAAATAACATGATACAAACTTATCTTAGATATAGAAATACAGATCCAGCACATATTTCCTCAATTTTAGAAATCGTATTGGAAAATCTGATCTCGTCCAAATTTATAGTACGTAGTGATAGGTTTGTGGGACTACGAGAAGGGGTAACTCGCTTCCAATGTAATAAATGCTATTACATATGCTATCTTGGAAATTTAGAATCTAAGAACTGCTTAAGATGTAAGAGCAATGAGTTAGGCACATTTCCAAAAAAACATTTACCTTGAAAATCTCATTTTTTACGACTTGTGGTCAATCAAACTTTAAATTCGGAACAACGTAGAAATGAAAAAAAGTAACCTTCTTCTATCCCGAAATAATTATTGAAACTCATATATAGAACTTTAAGAAACATTCCTAGTTGAAAAAATGTCGGCTTTAACCATAAGAAAGTTTTATGAAGAAATACTTCAATTTGTCGGAAAAAAAGTTTCCGTAGAGACAACTTATGAGAAAAATTATAGCGGAATATTAACCGCTATCGACGAAAAATTGAATACTGTTCTCGAAAATATAGAAGGCCAAGGAATATTGAGAATTATCATAAATGGATCATTTCTGAAAGAAATAAAGCTTTTGGAAAAGCCTTTTGATCTTAAGGGTCTGGCAGATCGTCTCTCGAGGGTGTTCCCCGGTCTCGTAAAAATCAGAGATGATGTGAATGCAATAATTGTGATGGATAAGATCAAGGTGACTGAACACGGTGTTGAAGAAGGCACTGGCTTATCTGCTGATAGGGTAAAATCAATATATGAAGAATTCATGAGGGAGTTCAAGAGGTAATTTTGTTATTTGAGGTCAGATATTCTGACCTGGCAGGAAGGATAGGAAAAATCAAAACACCTAGTGGCACTTTTGAGACGCCTGCCTTTATCCCTGTTATACACCCTGTTTCACAATCTGTAGATATAGAGTTTTTAAAGAGACTGGGTTTTGAAGCTGTTATTACAAATGCTTATATCGCATTAAAACATTATGGAAACTTTGCTAGAGAAACGGGGATTCATAATTTAATAAATTTTAATGGTCCAATAATGACAGATTCCGGTGGGTACCAAGTACTCGAATATGGTACTATCGAACCAGAGCCTTCATTTATAGCACAATTTGAGAATGATATTCAAAGTGATATTTGTGTGCCTCTTGATAAGCCAACAGGATATGGGCTGAGTTATAGAGTAGCTGAAAAGTTTGTGAATGAAACTATCAGAAATTCTCAAGAAACATTGAATCTAATCAAAAGTAACAATAATCGTAATTCTGTTTGGGTAGGTCCAGTTCAGGGAGCTGAACATCTTGATCTAGTCAAGAGATCTGCGGAATCACTTGACGCTATGGGATATGAAATGTTGGCTCTTGGGAGCCCTGTTCAATTATTAGAATCATACGAATTCGCAATTTTAGCTGACATGATTGTAACTCTCAAGTCAGCTGTTATGTCCAAACCCATACATTTGTTTGGAGCTGGACATCCTTTAACGATACCATTGGCAGTAGCGTTGGGTTGTGACACTTTTGATTCTGCATCATATATGCTGTATGCAAGAGACAACAGGTATATGCATCCAAATGGTACTTCAAGATTGGATAAGTTGGCATATCTTGTGTGTCAGTGTCCAATTTGTGTAGATATGAAAGTTAAAGAATTTGTTACCCTTGAGCATGATGAGAGAGTAGACAAATTGGCTAAGCATAATCTCTATGTATTAAGGTCAGAAGTTTTAGCGGTAAGACAAGCTATCATGGAAGGCCGACTTTGGGAATATGTAGCGCAAAAAGCAAGAGCTCATCCTAAGTTGATGGATGCCTTTAAATTATTCATGAATTACAAACACTTGGAAGATGGTACGCCTTTCTTTAAGAAGAAGGCAATTTTTTTTGCGGAATCAATTGACCAATATCGACCAGAAGCTTCCAGAATAAGAAAGATCTTCAGCTCTTTTAAAACTAATAAGAAAAAGGTCATCCTATTTCCTGATACACAAATTTCTCCCTTTTATTGCTCTCAAGAATATTTCAAACTATCAAAGAAATTTTCAGATTATCAAATTTGTACATATAATCCTTTCATAGGTATCATTCCAACTGAACTTTCAGATATATATCCTGCTGCTCACAACTTGATAGCCAAGAAAGAATTTAATTATAACAGTAGTAAAGACTACCCAACGTTTGTTTGTTCATTAGAAAAATTCCTATCAAGTAATTTTTCAGATGAAGTAATAATTGTTGCGGACGATTTCATGCAAGGGATAGTGGATAGGATGCAGGTTATATCCAAAAAGCTAAAAATTATCAAATATGGCGATGACGTACAAAAAGGACCTTAATGTGTCACGTACTCACCTGCTTGGTAAATTTATTTTGTAGTCGAGATTCTAGCTTAAATATTAGAAATAGTTAAGATAAATAAATGACAATTGATTATGAATTCATTTATACTTTTTGTGAAGAGTTATTAAATTTAGATATGTCACTTCGATGGATTGGTATTTCAAACAAATATGGTGTTTTGATTAATGCTGAGCAACGTCAAGGATTACAACCATTAATGTCTGAAGAGGAAAGTGAAGAGTATGCTGCTGCTGCGGTCTCAAGATATAGAACTAGGGTTAAATTTCAAACAAAAATTGGAAAATTAAACTACGCAGTGGGTAGATATGAGAACGTAACCAGAGTTACCATCCCCATAAGCAACGACTATTTTGTCCTCTTAACAGTTGATAAGGAGATAAATTACGATGACATAATTCTGGAAAAGATTATTCCATTTATTGAGAAGAATAGGAACAAATTTAATTCTGAAAATCCAAGTGATTGATTTTATGTCCGCTGTATCTCAATAATCTTGTATATTATAGCTTGATGTCATCCACAAAACTCTTGTAAACTGATAGTGCTTCTTTCTCGCTTTTTGCGCCGACAATAGTGGCTGCACCACTGGTCATAATGCTTATTGAAAGATTATCGGAATTACTACTTATCACGGTTAACCCTAATTCCCCTTTAGTCTTAATCCTATATCCCAACCTTTCTGCACTTTTTTCAATTCCATTCAGATTTAGGGTTTTCGAATTTTGCGCAGGTGTGACAGTATATGTTCTCTTTCCGCGGTCACGACCACATAGTTCTTCAATTATTAGCTGCTGTATTTCCAACTGGCCATAATCTATTCTTTTTGTTCCACAAGAAGGACATTCAGCTTGTCTAAATACTGGAACTTTTTCTAGGGATAGATCGTTCAGATCAATATACAAGAGCTTATTTTCCAAGGTTGGTTTTTCTCCTAGAATAATCTTGACTACTTCAGAAACTTGAATACCGCCCACTAGATATAAGATTGATGGATGCACACCTTCAGTACTACAAGTAGGCATGTCGTCTTCAGCTAATGCAGGGAAGATACATCTCAAACAGGCGGTTTTATTTGGAATTATTGTGCAAATTGAACCTAACATTCCCAGGGCTCCCGCATAAATAAGAGGAATATTCAGTTTAATGCATGCGTCATTTAGTGCGTACCTGGCATCTATACTATCTAACGCATCCACGACTATATCAAATCCTTTAACTATGCTCTCAGCAGTATATTTAGTAACAGAATTTGGAAGAGCTTCGATCTGAACACTTGAATTTATTTGTTCAAGTCTTGCTTTTGCTGCTTCTACCTTTACTCTGCCTATGTCCTCTTCTGTGTAAAGGTGTTGTCTGTGTAAATTAGAAATTTCTATAATATCTCTGTCTACTATCTTCAACTTTCCGATACCCATCGCAGTCAATTGTGTAACCACAGGATTGCCGATGCCTCCAACTCCAACAACACACACTTTTGCCTTCCTAAGTTTTTCTAAACCGACGAACCCTATTTCATCGAGCATTATTTGTCTAGAGTATCGTTGTAAATCTTCGTTCTTCAAATCAGATCCACCAGCTACTGCAGGAAGAATATAAATAGAATCACCATTGTTAAGCTTCGTTGCCATCCCATCATTACTGAAGCGCATATTTTTTCCGTTTATGTAAATGTTAATTAATGATCTTGGTTTCCCACTCAAATCCAAAACTTTCCGCTTAAAATCTTCTCCGAGCTGTTCTGTTACTTTGGTAAATGCATCTTGCAGATCTGTTGCATCTAGTGGAATCTTCTTTTCACCGCTACCCTTAGTAAGAACAGATGGGATAATGAATTCGATGCTTGTCATTCTACTCAACCTTGGCTATGTAATCATCGCCGATACAGTTTGGACGTCTGGTTTAACAATGTCAAGTTTAGGTAATGCATTTATTATTGCTTCGGTAGATTTCAACCCGTTACCGGTAACATAACAAACCACTTTTTCATTTTTCTCTATAAATCCATCGTCGACTAATTTTTTGAGTACAGCAATAGAAACACCGCCTGCAGGTTCAGTAAAAATGCCTTCAGTTTTAGCTAGTGCCATGATTCCATCAATAATTTCATCATTAGTAGCTTCTTCGGCAATACCACCGTACTGTTTCAACCTTTTCAAAACATAAATGCCGTCACCCGGGTCCCCAATAGCTAAACTCTTTGCTATAGTGTCCGGTCTTTCTACAGGAACTATTTCTTGAGTGTTTTTCTTAAAAGCCTCAACTATTGGAGCACAACCATGAGGTTGTGCCGCTGTTACTTTTAGATTTGAGACATCCCCAATAAGTCCTATCTCATGCAACTCTTCGAATCCTTTACAAATTGCATTTAGCATTGCACCACTACCAACGGGTATAATTAGATGATCTGGAAGTTCCCAATTAAGTTGTTCAGCTACTTCAAATGCCAATGTCTTCGAACCTTCCACATAATATGGTCTCATATTAATATTTACAATTCCTATGCCTTTTGAATCTCCTATTATTGAGGCAACCCTATTGGCATCGTCATAAGTCCCTTCTACAGCAACAAATTTGGCACCATAAGATAATGCTTGTGCAATCTTGACTTTTTCAATATCAGACGGCGCAAAAATAAAGCATGGCAAATGTGCTTTAGCCGCATGAGCAGCTGTTGCAGAAGCTAAATTTCCAGTCGATGCACATCCCACTGCCTTGAGTTTGATCTCTCTTGCTTTTGAAATGGCCACACCTGCAGGTCTGTCTTTGAATGAAAACGTTGGATTTACAGAATCGTTCTTTATGAAGAGATTCTTTAGGTCTCCGATATGTGCTCCTAGTCCTTCCGCAGATTGCAGGGGCGTAAAACCAGCATGAATATTTACTATGCAGTTCTTATCTGCAATTGGCAAGAGCTCAAAATAGCGCCAATATGTTTTATCCTGTCTTGATGAAAAAGTGTCTCTGGTTAAATCCGGTGGAACATCGTATTTAACATCCAGAGGACCGAAACACTCTTCACATATGTATTTGAAGATTGGAGAATACTCAGCGCCGCACTCTCTGCACTTTAGAAATCGGATAGAACCCATGTATACTCAACTATCAACAATTTGTTTGGTAATAAATTTCACTAATAGTAATATTAGTATTACTTAATTTTTTTCCTTTAAAATTTCATAACTAATAAAATATCAATTACAACAAATATTGCACTTGCTTAGAATTCAATATAATTATTACATAATTCTAAGAATAAGTTGTCAATTTTATTGAGGATATAATCTGTTGTGGAAACATGACCTGTTTCCTGTATGGCATGCTGGATTTTTTGAATCTACCAGATAAATTACTGAATCATGATCACAATCAACTAGGATATCCTTCACTTCTTGGGTATT
>DATBHO010000091.1:0-5249 GCA_036557405.1 Nitrososphaeraceae archaeon | reverse complement strand
TGGCAGAATAATATCTCCTTGCGGCATCAGCCGTAGCTGGGATATACCAGCCATCTATAAAATAATCTTTCAAAAAACTTGGATCAAAGATAGACCAATTTGATACTGTATTTTCATACCATTTCTTTAGATCTGAATTAATAATAGTGTTAGAATAGTATTCTATTAACTCGATAACTGATCGTTTGAATTCTTTACTTGCATCATGTAAAATATCCCACCAGTATCGGTAGAATGAAACGCTATCAAGAAAATCAGCATAAGTAGGACACTGCTGTTGAGTCTTCCAAAAGTCTATAACAGTTCTAGCTGACTCCTGCCAGGTTGCAGGATCTTCTATCTTCTTACCATCTTTCCTCGTAACACTACTTACTACAATTGCAGCATTCATTCCACCAATAGATGTACCAGCAACAATATCAAACAAAGGTCTTTTTACTGTATGTGGGTCTTTTTTTGTTCGGTCTTCGTCATATTTAATTAGCTTTTCAACTAAAGCCTGATACACTCCAGCTTCATATGCCCCCAGTGCAGCTCCTCCTTGAAATATTATTGCTCTTTGTACCCTCTTGACAATTACAATTGCATTATAAGGATGACTTTTATTATTCTCTTTATCTGTAATAATTAATTCAAAACCTAAGGAAGTAGTGAGTTCATTGCCTTCAACGTAAGGGGCAGTAAACGAAAGAATGGATTTATTATCCTTATTACTATCATCAGTGTTAAGATGTGTATCTCCAACTTGATTCCATGAGCAACTCTTGATAGAATTGGCAGCATCTATATCTTCTATGAGATCACGTGCATCCAGTATAACGAGTGAACCTTCTGACGCGATCTGTTTATAATTTGATTGTTGTTTTTCAGTTTTTCTTGGAATTGATGTCTTATTTTCATCTAAAGACATGTTGACTCTTACTAAAATGCGCTGTTATATAACCTATACTTGATTTTGGGGGAGCCGTTACCTTAATCACTATTTCATTCTACACCATTATTTTGAAACAGCAAAGCCAAAGTTAGATTGTTTGAATATGATCGAGCCTGCATAGCTGCAGAATTTGGAACAATTTGTAAGAATGAGATCTAGCCTACCAGGGATTATTTTGAGGGCCGCAGGAATCGCAGCTGAAAGTTCTTTAGGTGCTATAGCGGTCTTCATTCATCCTGGTCATCAACAAAATATACTCGTTAAGTACTACACGGAACGGTTGGCGAGGTCGATGCCATTTGTACCCATGTAGTTGATGGGCCAGTGGTTTGTCCTTATCTGCCGTCAAGCAGCTTCATAGCACTACCTGTTAGTGTAGAATTTTGCTGTCTATATGACATTTACCAGATTAGGCCATAAATCAGAATTATGACTAGGTTCATTATGAGTGATGCCTATTGCAACTTCAACGATTTTGAAATGCCGTAGACTTGAATTTCTTATACAAGATTTAGAACTGCGAAAAATCAAGTATTCTTTTGTAATACTTAACAATGAGTACAACAAGTTAATTAGTATTTATAACAGCAATACTAGCAACACTGCCAGTTGCTTTAATAATACAACAGCAGATCGTTGCGGCATCTAATGACAAAAATAATCGGGGTCTTTCCAATGGTCATAGTCATCTAGAATTCCCAAGCGGAACATGTTTGGGTAACTAGGGTACTGTAGTCGATGGTCCGGATGCACATTCTAACGAAAATTTCAATAATCATAGAGATGATTCAACCCATTCTAATTCCTTTAAAACCTGGCAACGAAAATCCTGGAAAGTTAAAGTAATCTTTACTTTCTATTCATTTTTCTGAATTTTTGATAGCAATAAATGTGGAGATGCAAAACTAGCCTCCCTCAAATTCAATCATTAACTTGAGCAGAAAAATCAACCTTATTTATAATACTTTTTCATATATCGAATGAACCAACTACTTTTGATTAGGAGGAAATTGATTTGCATTGAAATCTGTCTCTGAAATGTATAAAAATTTGTAAGGAGTTAGCTGTTATAGTAATCCCAGTGGTTCTAATAGAATCTCGCATATCGGAGTTTGAAAGAAAGACGCGTTATCCTGAGGACTCGAATAGACACGTCTTGGAAGTGATTTCGACAACTCGGGAAAAAGTTGATTTTTATATTGATCCAAGAGGATTATCTGTTCTTGCTACAGATGGATCATTGCTAGATGGAATAAATGCTTTGGCACACTCGGGTACAAGAATACGGATAATAACTAAAATCACTCAAGAAAATATTACATATTGTAAAATGCTCATGAAGTATACTGACAAGATTTTTCACTTAGATAATGTTAAAGGTAATTTTTCGATAATTGATGGAAGGCAATACATCTTCTTCAGAGTGGAAAGCGTAGTAGAGAAAATAAAAAAAGACCAGAAGCAAATTATAAAGCAAGTCTTGTACAATAACGATATATTATTTGTGGATTCTCAACAGCATTTATTTGAAAATCTTTGTATCAATGCAATTCTTGGCAAAGAGAAGGTAAGAGAAATTGAGAGAGGATTTAGGGGCGAATTTACCGAAATACTAGACAACGCATCTGACGTTCAAAGAATTGCTATTAATAGTTTAGACTCAGCATCTTATGAAATACTCATACTATTTTCCGGAGAGGATTCGTTTTATCGAGTAGAGTATAGTGGAATAATCAATTCATTGTTGCAGGCATCTCAACGTGGAGTAATAATAAAAATATTGTTACAGTCAGATGACAATCAGTTACGAAATATTATACAAGAAATAATTAAGGAAAATCAATTTGCAATAAATATCCAATATATCACAAAACCCTTGCAAAACAAAATGATGACACTGGTAATTGATCAATTCGTCTCTCTGGCCATAGAAATTGGTGAAGATAACACAAAAATACCAGACGAAAAAACAGTGGTAGCAGTTTACTCAAATAATGATTCAACAGTCTCATCTTGTATTTCAATATTTGAGACCTTGTGGATACAATCCGAGTTTGATAAGCAGAATAAAGTAAGACAAGCAATCTTTCAAATCTTTAAAGGCCTTGAACTTAAGTCTGAAACGTATCATAAGAATTGGTCATCTTCCAATAAAACTGCTGCAGACAAAAAGGGGACTGAAAGAAAAAATTAAATAAACTTCATTATTTGTTAGTAATGCGTGAAAAATGATTGAGGGTTTTGAAATGGATTTATTGGATCATCCAGTCAGTCTAGTTTTTTGTCAGAATATTGAAAGGATTATAAATTAAAGAGGTTTTTTCATTATGGCTTTAATGAGGGATATCAGTAGTCAGGCCTTACATCCTATCCTTTATATAGCCTGAAGTTGATTGTGATAATTCCATCTGTTAGTTATACGATTATTAGAAAAATCCCCTAATCCATTTAGTCATTGAGTCCTATCTGAATAGTATGGCATGTGAATAACAAACGATATGAAGACAAAATTAGAAATTATGCAGTTTATACTTAACGTGATTGCTGAAGTAGACACGCCGCCGCGTTTCTATGTATCGGATTTTTGTAGGGCTTTCGGGTTACCAATTTCTAGAGTACAAAATAAAAAATTGTGAGTAGACTGTTCTCTTAACTCTAAGATTGATATATCCTAGATTGAATTGTCAAAACTTGGTTAATTCGATTCCTCTCCCCTTGCTGAGTTACTTCCAACTAAAATCGTTATTCTATATAAAAGATACCTAATGTCAGTATCAAATCACATCAATGTTTCGATTGCTTTTTCTTCTTAATCTTATTCATTAGATCACCAATTAATTAATATCATGATGGTTTTGTTCTCAGGAACCAATTATGAGTTCTCAATAATCCTTTCTAAGAAAGGTAGCACGGTGAATTTATGAGGGCATCGTCAAAAAGAAATAGTTTTAGTTTAGTTGGTGCGCTCTATTTATGTCGACCTTCGACAGTCGAGTTTATTCTTTAGGACGGTTTGCTACAAGCTGAGATTTTGGATCCCAGACCTAGACTATATTTCAAAAAACATTGCTTAAGCTTATGGAGCCATAATGTGGGCTGAGAATTATTTTGATCGAAAAGGAGCTACTTTTAGATTTATATTGCCACATTCGCTTACATAAAGAATATATTCATCAAATATAATTGATTTTTATCAAAGTTGTCTGAATTGAATTCAGAATCAAAAGATGGTGGAAGATATCTACGATGACATAAATTGCTTTCTGTCTAAGCAAGATACTAATCGGGATAACAATTACAGGCAGTCATTCGGAGTACAAGGTCACTTTTGCTAATGCTAATCAGGTATATATAAATCGGATTATCTTATGTGCAGGATGCTCCAATATTCTATGCAGAATATAACAGAACGATGGTGTTCCCTTAACGCAAAAGCTGCCGTATCACTAGTGACGTCATAATTAGTTCCCCCTTATACCATGTGGACACTGGGTTGTGAACCAAATTTGAATTTATTTTTGGGCCATTTTACGTTGCATAACTGCTGTCTGCACGACGGTTTGAAAGCTGGGCTACAGATTCAATTTAGCTTCATGATGTTCTTGGCATTGTTCCTGCACAGATTGATGGGTTGTATGTCGTTT
The DNA here is from genome assembly GCA_036557405.1 of Nitrososphaeraceae archaeon. Taxonomy (GTDB): domain Archaea; phylum Thermoproteota; class Nitrososphaeria; order Nitrososphaerales; family Nitrososphaeraceae; genus TA-21. The sequence goes on along the minus strand of DATBHO010000091.1, from coordinate 671 downwards.
CAAGAATTTACTAGAGGGATAGATTACACCAGAAAGTATAGCCCATAATCCACCTATGACAATCAGTAGGAACGCCTGGCTAGTAAGAGTTAAAGTAGCGTCTTGAGTTGTAATCGCAACAACAAATACTATACCGACAAACATTAAGAGCTATACTCAATCAGATTTGCAGGAAAGTAACCATTATGCTAAAGCTGGCATTACTCTCAGAAAAAAGCTGTTCTAAATTGACATCACTCTCAATATTATTGTCAAGTACTACCAGTTAATTATCGATAGAATTTAAGGAATTAATTATTTAATAATCCCTATAATGATAGAACGATTAGTGCACCTGATAGCATTATCTTTTTTGATAGGAATTTTATTTTTAATATCAATCTCAGAAGCGAGGGGCGTTTTTACTGCACACGGACAATCGATGGAATTAGCAGAAGCAAAAAGTAGAGAATGCCCAGGTCCGGTCACAGGATTTAGTATAACGATTATCACTTCCCCATGTAATAGTAAGAAACAAAGTACAGAAATAGTTGCTGACAGAACACCCCCAAGGATACAAGTACCCAATCACAATCTTATAGTTGCTAATGCTACCAATGCAAGAGGATCTGTAGTTGACTATAATGTGAGTGCAACAGACAACGTGGCCACAAATATACATCCTATATGCC
>DATBHO010000090.1:0-2939 GCA_036557405.1 Nitrososphaeraceae archaeon | reverse complement strand
TATATGATTTACGATGCGGTGAAAAATTGTAAAACCAGCTATATCCATACTTAATATTGCTTGTTCAGCTAGGCATAATCCTGATGCATCGGTAAAGTGGCACACAATTTACAATAATGTCTTTGAGCTAATTTCAAATGTAACAAACATTTTGTACCATAATTCGAGGCTAAGTAACTGAAGCATCTTACTAATGTACCTTATATCAAGTGTATCTGATATCCTCTTTAGAGATCGTTGATAAAAGTCCCTCTGTATCAAATTATCTTCAAATATTCTTCCATTATCCAAAGTTGAAACCACAATTTCCTTTCCGATCCGATTCCAAAGATTAGGAAGGTCCATGCCGAAACCAATCTTATACTCGGGTGGCATTTCGCCAGAAAATTTACCAATTATCTTCCTCAACGGAATCTTACCTATATTTCTGGCTCGGTCGTACTTTGAGGTAGGCGGCATTTTGATCGAGATGTCAACTACTGAGGCATCTAATAAAGGCGCAATTCCTAGTACATTAAAGTATTTGAAAAATTTTGCATTTGTTGGAACAAAATCATACATTAACTTCCCATGATAATCAGCCATAAATACCTGATCAAGGGGGTCCAGATCGTTGTTGAAATAATTTTTGAAAAGAGAGATTATCTTTGTCCAATTGAAGTTCAAGCCATGCCCAAACATTTCAGCCTGATCTGGAACCCAGTCCCTGTCGTGACAATCTAAATATAGAAAAGCCTTTCTGTCCCAAGATAGGCTTTCATTATACAAGTTCAAAAACTTTTTGTACCTAAACGTATATCCGCCAAATAACTCATCACCACCATCTCCAGTAAAAAGTAAATTTGAGATTTGACTCGATTTCTCAATGAAGTAATATTGATATATATTCCATCTGGGTTCTTTTACGATACTTATAAGATGAGGCAAGTCCTTAAGGGGATTATCGACTATAATATTTTCAAAATAAGCTGACTTATCTTCCGCGATTTTCTTTGCCGAACCCGCCTCCGAATATTCATCGAAGGTGACACTCACGCATGTTATATCCAAATCCGGAAACTCATTTCGAATAAGTGATAAAATTACATTGGAATCAACACCTGTACTTAGTGCAAGTGAGATTTTTTTTGCCTTCGAGGAAATAACATGTTTTCGGATTACTGCTCTAATGGTAGTTTCTACTTCGTCCGAAGTTGGGCCCGCATCTCTTCTAAGTTTGAAGTCTTCTGGAACCCACCTTCTCAAGTAGCCATCACTTTTTTCTGTGGGATCATATCTCAGAGTTAGTAGATTTCCTAAATCCATTAGTATGATTGTTTAATTTTAGCTTAATAAAATATTTGAGTTTTGTCTCATCAGTATGCCAGATTCGAGTCCTCATCTATTTAGCACTTAGCAATCCTATTTAAGGCGAGTGAGCATTCGATAGCCAATCTCACATGCACACTTGGATAAATATTCTGAGAAGCAAAGACATATCCTGGTTAATGATATTGGTAATTATTGCAGGGGGATTGCGGATACTTCCTGAGATTATTGCATACCCATATCCTATTGGCTATGATGTGATAAATTACTACCTTCCAGTTTTGACTAAATTTGACAATCATTGGAATACAGTTTCAAATCAATATCCATTTTACGTTTTGACCCTTTATCTAATAACTAATGTCACAAAGTTGACTCCTCATTTTGTCACTAGCTCGTCTGCAGTTGTACTTTACATTCTGTTCTCTATTTCAGTTTATCAAATATCAAGACGAATATTCAACTTGGATCAATCTAAGTCATTTTTCTCGACTCTATTTGTAATACTGCAGTTAACGCTATTGCGAACGTCTTGGGACCTGCAAAAAGACATGTTATCTCTTACAGCTATGTTATTCGCAATCACATTTATATCTACTAAAAACAGGACAACAATAGTAAATTTTTTTCTAGTTCTGTTTCTCTGTATTGTTTCAGTTCTTACTGACAGGATGATTGGCCTACTCCTAGTCGGAACACTATTAATCTATGTTACTTTGGTGAGAAAAAAGATGGAATTAGTTTTAGCAATTGCTACTCTTGCATTATTTTTATTTTCTATTTTACAAAGTTCCCATCAAATAGGACAGACACTTCTTGCATATCCTGAAATCACAAGTACAAATTATTATCTTCCAGTAAATTTACTGGTTTTATTGCTAGTATACACTGGACTACTGTTACCATTTGGAATATATGGCTTTCTGCGATCCCGGAACATAATTTTGAAAATCCCAGTACTGATATCTGTGATAGGATCATTATCTTGGTTATTGCACCCTTTTGGCTTTCTGTTTTTGCCTGACCGGTGGATCTTTATTTTCGGCATTTTTATCTCAATATTCGCTGCATATGGAATTAATTTCTTAATTATGAAGACATCCAATCGCGAAGCAAGAATGCAAACTCTTTATATGTATGGCTTTCTAGTGCCTTTCGCTATCCTAGGAATACTGTTTGCGACCAGTAGTAGCGAAGTACCAATCAGTATACCGGCGGCCTTTCATAGTTACGTTGGAAAGTTTGGTCCTACGACTATGCAAGCAAATTCTATTTCAATATCTGAATCTAGTTCTATCACCGATGCGATCGGGTGGATCAATAGTAACACTCCCAGAGGGTCACATATAGTTATCGATAAACATTGGAGAGGATGGGCGGAATTGCTACTTCTAGATAGAAGTTTTTCATTCTACGAAAACATAAGCAATCTTGAAAAGGCACGCAAGAATTATTATTTGCTCATTTCTGATGACTCAAATACTCTTTTTGCCGAAAAAAACGGTAAGAGTAACTTGATATATGACAATATGGAGTTCTCGTTTTACGAAGTAATTAATAAAAAATAAATGCATGGCCAGGGTTGATTTCTATTATTTTATAGACCGAATGATTTATTTTTGTGAATTTCG
>DATBHO010000089.1:0-73073 GCA_036557405.1 Nitrososphaeraceae archaeon | reverse complement strand
CAAGATTATAAACGAAGGAATCATAATTATCAATAATTAAAATCTTTTTCATATCAAACACTATGGTTTATCATTTCATATCGTAATGTTAATTTTTTAACAGTATTGATATTTAATGGTTATAATTCAAGAATAAATAACTTAACCTGCGCATAGTTTAGTATCAAAACTGAAACCCTTGATTCGAAATAATATATAAGAATCATTTAATAATACATTAAATAATCCTTCATTTTCACTAAAAACATTGAGAAATGGTAAGAGTATTCATAAATGGATATGGAAACATAGGTAGGAGAATTGCGTCTGCGTTTTCTCATGACGAAGAGATTCAACTAGTGGGGATAGGAAAATATTCAATAGATGATAGGCTTGATGAGGCGTTTACTAAGAAATTTGATGTTTATGTCCCCGAACAAAAAATACCAGATTTTAGACAAAAGGGATACGATATTTCCGGGACAATCTCTGATGCAGTAAAAGCATCTGATTTTGTAATTGATGCGGCTAAAGATGGTTTTGGTTATACAAATAAGAAAAATTTTTACATCCCTATGGATAAGGGTGCTATTTTTCAAGGAGGTGAGGATAGAGCGGGTGAAAAAAAGGTTGCAGACATCATTCACAATTCAAGGATCAACTATGATAAAGTTGCAAATCAAAAGTATGTTATCCAAGGCAGCTGCAACGTTTCAGGGATGGGCAGAATAATGCAACCCCTGATTGAAAAGTTTGGAGATAAGATCCTAAGATATGATGTTACCTTAATAAGGAGATGGGCAGACTTGGAAGATACTAAAGAAGTTAAGGACTCCATAGAATGGGACAAAAATCCGCATCATCAAGAAGATGTTAAGTCGTTCCTACCATCAGTAAAACTATATGTCGAAGCATATAAGGTTCCGTCAAGAATGATGCACCTTCATCAAATGACAATTAGATTCAAGGATAAGGTTCCCTACTTTGATTCTATGTCTGAAATTTATCATGATGAATTTGGGGTAGCTGTTCTTGGTAAAGCAAAGGGCACCGCTGACATTCGCGTTAAAGCCCGTGAGTTTGGTTTTGAACATGATGATACGAATATGGTGCATATCCATGAAGAAACAATGAGAAAAAGTGATGATACTCTAAAGATTCTTTATTCTGATGACCAAACGGGCATTGTAATTCCCGAAAATCACCTTCTGTTTCAGTCAATGATATTTGGCAGACCAAGGAGTAAGGCCTATGAGCACACCGATTCACTTTTCCAAGTAAGTAAAAAAAGAGAGATGCTTGAAAAAGAGTTTGGGGCATAAATTTTTAATCATCATCTTTGATTTTATTTTGTTAGCTAGCGTGTGGGTTACTCGAAAGAGAGGAAACTCCTCCCTCATAACAGGCACTCAAATTAGCGATAATTAGGTGGAGACACCTGGCAACGGAACAGAAAGGTAATCCAGTTGATGAAGATGATGATGATGGTGAATAACCTGAAGATGTCAATACTGGAATGAAACCGCCGCCCTGAGTGGAGCAAGGACAAAAAGGGTGCAACATTCCTGTATGATCCCAGGTTGACCGCTCAGTGGAATCCCACTTAGAACAAAAGGAGGGTTACGGCTAGCAAACACAATTCATTTTTATCTCTGTGGAATACGTTATTAAAAAAAAGCAACATTGATTGCAATTAAGACAATTCCTTGCCGTCACTAGGAGTGAGGATGATGATTATAGATATTGTGGAAATTACCAGGTTGAGATGGTTAATTGTTGGATTCCAGGTGATGAGTCGTACTCCCAGCTAAACCAACAATTTTGTGTATTCATTTAATGGCATTAGTAGAACATTTAAGACAAGATTGGACCTAAAACAAAATGAAGAATTATTTTCTTGCCTTCCACAAGACGAATACTGACACTGCAGCCATCATGCCCGCAAGAGCTCCAAGTACCTGTAATGGAAATCCTCCCGTAGCAGCTGCAGTACCCTCTGGAGCATTTGCAGTAACATATGCAATTTCAGAATTTCCGCTTTTAGATACGCTTGAAAAGCCAGCAATTTGAATTTGGCCACTTGGTGGAGGAGTACTGGAATGAATAGCGGCATTTGTTCCATCGATTGTTGCCTTTGCATCAGATTCTTTCGCTTCCATAACTCCTTCTCTAAAGCTACTTTCGCCTAATGAGTAGATAGAAACTACTCGAGCACCACCTAGTTCTTGGAATCCTGAACCGGCTGTTGAGGCTTGACTGCCTGTTGGATCAAATAAAAAGTGCCAACGCTCCATTGGTGTGCCAATATCATCGAAATTAAATAATGGGGTTTGGAATAATTCCTTTGCTTGTGTTGAACTAAGTTGCTGAGCTAACTCAGGATGCGTAACTTGAAGCAAGCTCATTGGATAGTTAATGCTCATATTACCAACGTTAGGTACTTGTAGTTCAAGCGGTCTTGTAGTGTGAAATCCTCTCCAATCCAAATCAACCAAAGACGCACCTCCTGTATTGTTGCTTGGGAGAGTGAATCCACTTATACTTGGAGTAAATACAACTTTGTATGACATTATCAGCCTATCGGCACTTCCCTTCAACGTTCCAATATAATCAATGGTACCGTTATCAATGCGTATCGGGCTTTGTTTTTCACTCAAGATATCCTTATTTATCCCAGAGATGAGTTCTGCCATTCCCGGAGTGGAACTATTTGCTTTAAATCTGACGGTCTGATCAACATTAGCGTATTTTTTTGCTAGCTCACTTCCTGCTGGAAATTGCAACGTTATAAACCGGTTTGCGGTAAAAACTGGTTCAGCTTGATTTAGTTGTGGAGACAAGACAGTTGTCATTTGAACCGCATAAACGTTTGAACTAATTGAAGTAACTGTGAATGTTATCAATAAGATTACAATAATGAATCTAAAACTATTCACAGGGTAGAAACTGCTTCAACCTGCTTATAATCTTTATCTAACCTTGCAGCTTTGACTGATCCGGTTGACACATCAAGATTATTCTGCCAAGTCGACCCACTTCTACATATACAGGATATCAATTTAGGAAAATTTAAAAAAGCTGTAACATCAACAAAAGTGTTCTTTTGTTTTGATTACTCTATTGGCGGGTGGAACTGGATCCGTAAAATTAGCTAGAGGATTATCAAAGATCACAGATGATTTAATTATAATCCCAAATATTGCAGACAACATATGGCTCCATGGATTATACATTTGCCCAGATATTGATACCATAACTTACGGCCTTGCCGATATCTTGGATAAAGGCAAGGGATGGGGTATAATAGATGATTCATTTGTGTTTATGGAACAGATGAAAAAACTCGGACAGGATTATTGGTTTAATATAGGTGATAAAGATCTTGCTCTCCATGTTGTGAGAACTAACTTTTTAAATCAAGGAAAATCACTCTCTTGCATTACAAGTTGGATACGAAAAATGTTGTCCATATCAGCTGAAATTATACCTCCCTCAGACGAACATGTTGAAACCAGAATTGAAACTCCCTTCGGTGACATGCATATACAGGAATATTGGGTCAAAAATAATGCGGAATTAGATATTTCAAAAATAACATACAAAGGAATTGACAGTGCAAAAGTGAATGCGAGTGCAGTTGATTTTATCAAAAAATCAGAATTAATTATAATTGCACCTGGGAATCCAATCTCGAGTATTGGACCAATTATTTCATTTCCAATAATCCGTAACGAACTTGAATCAAAAAAAGATAATGTTATTGCAGTCAGTCCCCTTATCGGAAATACGGCTTTTAGTGGACCAGCTACAAAGTATATGCAGGCAATGGATATAGAATTATCTCCATTTGGTATAGCTTCGCACTACAAGGATATTGCAGGAAATCTGGTAATCTCCGAATTTGACTATGAATATGAAAAAAGAATTAGGGAGCTAGGAGTAAACGTCTACAAGACAAATATTGTCATGGAAAGTTTACAAGACGAAATTAATTTGTCTAATTATTTATTAAATACTCTCAATAGAACTTGACTTATCTTGAAAATTGTTGCGTTAATTCCAGTTAAGCGATATGAATCGAGCAAAACTAGATTAGAACTTACCAGAGCCCAAAAAGTCGTATTGACTGAATTAATGCTTAAATTTACAATCAATAATTTGAAAAAATGTAAAAGTATCTCTGGTATAGTAACTATTTCTGAAGATGAAAGGGTCGAACACATTTCAAATTATTATGGAATCAAATTCATATTTTGTAACGAAAAAGGGGTGAATTTTGCTATCGAGTCCGGAGACAAATATTGTACAGATAGCATGGTCAAATCGAATATCATTATTCCCATAGATTTGGTATTTCTAAATTCTTTTGAAATTGAATTACTGCTAACAGTGGCTAGCAAATATCAAAAATGTGCCATTATTGTTCCTTCTATGAGAATGGATGGAACTAACCTACTGTTCAGACATCCCTTTAACTTATTTGAGACCTCTTTCGATAGTAATAGTTATTTTAATCACATACAAGCATCAAAAAACGCTGGCGCGCAGACGATAATAATTAAATCCGATAATTTGTCGCAAGATTTGGATACGATGGATGACTATAATAGAATTATAGCTCGTCCTATCAATAAGCTTTCTAACTTAATTTCAAGAATTGCGAATATAAAATGAAAGATTGTATTATTTGAAATCTAATACAATATGTTCATTAAGTTTGATGCAATAGAAAATGTAGAATTTATGTGATACTTGGAAGTGCAGTTTTGGTAAGTTTAGAAATTATTCCGTTAAAGGAAAAGTTTACAATGAGGAACCATCCCCATAAATAAATCTGTCCCACAATCCTGCATGGGCCTTTGTGAGTTCCATCAGGACTCTTCTGAGTATCCCTATCTACATTCTCTTGCTTGCAAGTTATGAATGGAATTTCAGGATGAATTGGTGAAAGTGCAACCACTCCTCCGAAAATCTGAGGAAAAACTAGGATCCATAACATGAATGATGGTATCATGTAGATAAACATAGGCCTCATTTGCTGTTGTTGAACTTCTAGATTCATTTTATTGACATATGCTTGTTTTTTCTTAAGTTCTGCAATCTGCTCCTTGTCTTGCTTTTTTACGGCAGCCATCATTTGCTTTCTAAATTCAACTGATTCTTTCATGATTTTACTCATTTTTTCAATATCAGTGGTTTTCTTTCTCAACATTGCAAATGCTACATTTAGCCCAATGGCGATAAGAGCAGCAACTATCATTGAACTAAACGAGAATGGAAAGGGAGGATTTTCTGAATAGTGTGTACTAAAAAATAACTGCATTATTACTAAGCTAAAGTCCATTTAGAATCTCCAAATCTCTGAATCAGAGAGCCGTAGGCCGTTTATAAGGATTTCAGTTTAATAAGATGGTTAAAATCAATAGTCCGTTGCAAAAAAGAAATGATTTATTTTAATAAAATTCTTAATCGATCTTCCTAATATTATAGATCTTTTATCCTACTGAACCTTCCATCTCTAATTTTAACAACCTGTTCAGCTCTACCGCATATTCCATCGGTAGCTCTTTTGTAAATGGTTCCATAAACCCACCAACTATCAATGACAATGCATCGGATTCAGAGAAACCCCTACTCATGAGATAGAATATTTGATCTTCGCCTATTTTTCCAACCGTAGCTTCATGTGATATAGTCGCATCATCTTCGTTTACTTCTACATAGGGATATGTGTCAGTTCGCGAGTTCTTGTCAAGCAGTAAAGCATCACATCTAACATTTGATTTTACACCAGTCGCACCTTTTGCAACATGCAATAATCCTCTATATGTAGTTCGTCCTGCATCTTTACTTACAGACTTACTTGTAATCCTAGACGTAGTATCTGGAGCCAGATGCACTGCTTTTGCACCAGCATCTTGATGCTGCCCGCTACCTGCAAAAGCTATTGAAATTACTTCAGCATGTGCTCGTCTGCCAAGCATATAAACACCTGGATACTTCATCGTTAATTTGCTTCCAAGGTTACCATCAATCCATTCAACTGTTGCATTCTCATATGCATAAGCTCTTTTTGTGACCAAGTTGTATACATCCTTACTCCAATTTTGAATAGTAGTGTATCTTATTTTGGCGCCTCTTTTTGCAATTAGCTCTACAACTGCGGAATGAAGTGATTCTGTTGTGTAAACTGGTGCAGTACATCCTTCTATATAGTGTACTTCTGATCCTTCATCGGCGATTATGAGAGTTCTTTCAAACTGACCAATATTTTCTGCATTGATTCTGAAATACGCTTGTAGTGGAAGATCAATCTTTACGTTTCGTGGGACATATATGAAGGATCCACCAGACCATACTGCGCTATTTAAAGCAGCAAATTTATTGTCTTCTGGAGGAATAACCTTACCAAAATGCTTCTTTAAAATTTCAGGATATTTCTTAACAGCAGTATCAGTATCAACAAATATCACACCTTGTTTTTCCAAATCTTCTCTTAGGTTATGATACACAACCTCTGACTCGTATTGCGCGCCAACTCCTGCTAGAAACTTTCTTTCTGCTTCAGGAATTCCTAATTTTTCAAAAGTATTTCTTACCGAGTCAGGAACATCCTCCCAGCTTTTGCTTTGTTTGTCAGATGCCTTTGCATAATAGTAGATATTCTGAAAATCAATATGAGTCAGATCACCACCCCAGTTTGGCATGGGCTTGCTTAGAAAAACTTCAAAAGATCGTAGCCTAAATTCTCGCATCCAATCTGGTTCATCCTTAAGTTTACTGATCTCTTCTATTGTTCCCTTTGAAAGCCCTTTCTTACTTAAATAGACATAAAGCTCTGTAGAATCTTTGAAGTCATATTTGCTATAATCCATATTCAGATCTGAGGTCATTAGAAATTATAACGTCGTTATTGTATATATACTATATGATATGTTTCATGAAAATATACAATTAGTCAAAATGAAAAAATGTCATTTTTAATGCAAAAGAATCGTATGGAATGATTAAATAAATACATGAGCATCTACTCAATAGTTCACATCAGGTGGACGCAATTGATAGTCGATCTTAATGTAACCAACAAAAAAGCCCTTGTAATTGGAGGGGGTACTGAAGGCTTACGTAAAGTGCATGGTTTGCTCGACCAGGGGTGCGAAATAACGGTAATAACTAATAGGCTAAATAAGGAACTTAAAAAATTGAGTGACGATGGAAAATTAAGATTAATAAAAAGGACAATAAATAATGTTTCAATTCTTAATGAATTCAATAATATTTTCTTAATTCTGGCAGCGACGGATGACAAAGAATTAAACAGGAAGCTAGTAGAAAAAGGCAGGTCTATAGGTTCCTTTGTTTATGCCGCTGACGATCCAATTATAAGTGATTTTTCATATACGTCGTTGGTGAATATTGAAGGTCTGATACAAGTTGCTATTTCAACATCTGGAAAAAGTCCCATAATGGCTAGAAAAATAAGGATTAAGGTGGAAAAGATGTTACGCAAGATTATCAATGAATCAGATATTAGCAACATCATTTTACAGGAATACGCACGTAAAATGGCGAAACAAGAAATAGATACAGTGAGAGAGCGAAAAGAATTTTTATACTCATTGATAAAAGATAAAAATATCCAATATTTGTTAAGATCAAATAAGCTCGACCAAGCAAAAATGATTGCATTACATATGTTAAAAAAATGGGAAAAAATGAGTAAAACATGTATACAGTAAGTACAGATGGAGCAAAACTATTGAATGTGAGAATAACTCACAAGAAAGCCCCAATTCATACTCTCGAGAAATTTACATTCAAGGATATCGATATTGCTTATAGAATATTCTTGACCAGTCCGGACATAAGAGAATGTGTTATTCTACAGACTTGTAACCGAGTAGAAATCTTTTTAGCTGTAGATAAAATAAATGTCGAAAAGATCTTCGAGATTTGGAGAAATATTACCGGGATAAAAGATTTGTCATTTAAACTTGCTGAAGTTGATCAAGATAAAGCTGCAATTAACCATCTTCTACGATTGACATCAGGGCTCGAGTCACTAGTAGTTGGAGAAGATCAAATATTGGGTCAGGTAAAAAGGGCATTTGAATATTCTCGTCAGAATTGTTATGTTGATTCTCTTATCCCAATAATCTTTGAACACGCAATAAAGGTTGGTAGCAGAATTAGAACTAATACTGGTTTGAATAAAGGCAGTGTATCAATTGGCTCAATTGCAGTCAATTTAGCAGAAGAATATTTTGATGATTTTCAGAATAAAAAAGTTCTTCTGATTGGAACTGGGGAGGGGGCAACACTTGTTGCAAAATCACTCAGGAAAAGACAAGTGAACTTTGATGTTGCAAGCAGAACTTTCGAACGGGCAAAGTCATTTTGCAGTACCGTTGGTGGAACTCCTGTGAAATTTGAAGATGCTCTTCAGAAATTCGATAACACTGATATCATTTTTGTATCTACAACGGCACCATATTATCTAATTACTTACGATAGAATTTTTAAGTGTAGTAAAAAAAATCGCGGAATGATGATATTTGATCTTTCCAACCCTAGGACTGTAGATGACAACATAGCAACAATATCAGGTATAAAACTTGTCAATATAGATCAAATTGCAGAAATAGTAGATAGAAATTTGAAGCGTAGACATGAAGAGATAAGATTGGCAGAAAAAATGATACAAAATGGAATGCACTCCATGGATCTCCTATTTAGAAAAATTAAGGCAGAACCGTTTGTGGTATCAATATTCAAAATAGTAGATGATGTGAGAAACAGAGAACTATCAAAAGCTGCTAGGATGCTTGGTATCAGCAAAGGAATGAAAGAATTTGAGATAATCGAACAATTGTCATATGCAATAGTCGAAGGCATTTTATCGACGCCTATGAATAATTTCAGAAAAGAAATTGGCAACGCAGAAAAAAATGAAGAAGTACTGAATATAGTATCAAGGATTTTCAATTATGAACCAAAATGAAGAATCTGAGTTTACTGGATTTCCAAAAGTTAGATTAAGAAGATTAAGACGGACAGCAGCCATAAGGAACTTGTTGCAAGAAACAAGATTGTCTGTCAAAGACCTTGTCCATCCTGTATTTGTTCAGGAAGGAATAGATGAGCCTAAAGAAATAGAAATGATGCCTGGAATCTTTAGAATCCCTTTAGAAGGTCTAGTCAAAAATATTCAAGACTTATATGATTTGGGAGTAAGAACATTTTTGATTTTCGGAATTCCAAAAACCAAAAACGACAAAGCAACTAGTGCTTATCGTAATGATGGTATTGTCCAAAAATCCGTTAAGACATTAATTCAAAATTTTGGCGGAAAAATTGTTACGATCACCGACGTATGCTTGTGTCAATATACTTCTCATGGTCATTGTGGCATTATTAAGAACAATGTTCCAAATAATGACGAAAGTTTAAGGGTACTACAGAGGATTGCGACCAGTCATGCCGAAGCTGGTGCTGATTTTGTAGCTCCTTCTGCAATGATGGATGGCCAAGTAAAAAGCATTAGAAATGCATTAGACCATAGTAATTTCTACAATGTAGGAATAATTGGATATTCTGCAAAGTTGTCGTCAAATCTTTATACACCATTTAGAGACGCGTCCCACTCCATGCCGGAATTTGGAGATAGGAAATCTTACCAAATGCCTTTTCATAATACAAATGAGGCATTAAATGAGATAATAATGGATATTAAAGAGGGAGCAGATATAGTAATGATAAAACCCGCTTTGCCTTATCTTGATTTAATTTACAAAACTAGACAAACTACCTTATTACCAGTCTGTGCATACAGTGTCTCGGGTGAATATTCTATCATAAAAGCAGCAGCACTTGAAGGATGGATCAACGAAGATGAAGTAGTAATGGAGTTTACTACGTGTATAAAAAGGGCAGGAGCTGACATCATAATATCATATCATACAAAGAAAATTGCAGAGATATTGAACAGATCGTAAAGATACAATTATAACAGTTACAAAATTATGTTATCAATGCTTGTCATCCACTCTATTTGATAGAGCAAAACAAATTATTCCCGGCGGTGTGAATAGTCCTGTTCGTTTCTATGAACCATATCCTTTTTTTGCCTCTTATGGAAAGGGATCAAAAATTATTACAAGAGATCACGATACACTTATTGATTATTGTCTTGGGTATGGATCTATCATACTTGGCCATGCATTTCTTGATGTTATAAATGCTGTAAAAACACAGCTAGACAAGGGTAACATTTTTTGTGTTCCCACTGAAAATGAGGTCAGATTGGTTGAGTTAATAATTGAATTGATACCTAATATAGAAATGGTTAGACTAATGAATACTGGTTCGGAAGCTACTATGCATTCCATTAGATTAGCAAGAGCATATACAGGGAAAAAAAAGATTGTTAAATTTGATGGCTGTTACCACGGTGCATATGATTATGTTTTGGTTAACCCAGGCTCAAGCGCTTCAACATCTTCTAGTGACGGCAATTTGGTAGAATCGATGAAACAAACATTGTTAGTACCGTACAATGATATTAGTGCACTTGAGAAACTGGTAAAACAGAACAAGGACATTGCATGCTTAATAATAGAGCCAGTTTTGGCCAATATGGGACTCATAATTCCAGAAGATGAATACTTGAACAAATTAAGAAGGATAACCGAAAGGGAGGGGATCTTACTAATTTTTGATGAGGTTGTTACTGGATTTAGATTATCACCAGGTGGTGCCTCAGAATATTTTGGTGTTGTGCCAGATATTATGACGCTTGCAAAATCAATCGGCAATGGATTTCCGCTTTCAGCTATAGCAGGAAAAAGGGACATAATTGAATTGTTATCCCCTAAAGGAACTGTATTTCAAGGAAGTACATATGCGGGTAATCCAATTTCTGTTAGTGCTGGAATCGCAACTTTGGAAAAATTAAGGGAGGTAAAGAATGATTTATATCCGAAGCTTTCACGATTTTCTGATACTTTATCAAATGGAATTAAGGATCATATTAGAGATCTGAAACTAAACGCCAGGTTTAATAACATCTCATCTATGTTCCAACTTTTCTTTACACGTGAACAAATAAAAAATGCATCTAATGTTAGACAATCAAATCAGATTCTTTACAAAAGATTATTCGGTGAAATGCTAAAATCTGGAATATTCATTCCTCCTTCTCAATTTGAGACTTGTTTTATATCCTATTCACATGATGACGATGACATAGACAAGACTATTGAAGCATTTGCAAACGGATTGAGAAAAGTGAAGTATAGTGGATAGTGCTTATAGAGTGGCTACACGAGGAAGCAAGTTGGCATTGATACAAACTAATATTATGACCCGTAGATTATGCAAAATAAATTCGTCTCTTAAATGCCACATAATTAAGATAAAATCGTTTGGAGATATTAATAAGAACAAGTTACTTTTTTCAGTTGATGAGAAGGGGATTTTTGAAAAGGAAGTTGACAGAGCAGTACTAGAAGAGAGAGCAGACTTTGCAGTCCACAGTATTAAAGACCTTCCAACTGAGCTTGACAGCGAATTAGTAATTGCATCAATATTAAAGCGAGAAAAGCCAAATGATGTTCTGATTGGAAAATCAAGAATAAACCTTGAACAATTAAAAGCTAATTCTCGCGTCGGTACTAGCAGTTTACGAAGAGCAGTTCAAATAAAAAGGAAGAACCCAAATGTAAAAGTGATCCCAATAAGAGGTAATGTTGAAACTCGTGTAAGAAAATGTATCAATGGAACATTTGACGCTCTAGTTCTGGCAGAAGCTGGGTTAAAAAGACTCGGTCTCAATACCCAAATAGTTCAGAGGTTTAATTACCTAGATTTTATTCCTGCTCCAGGACAAGGGGCGATAGGAATTGTATGCAGAAAAGATAACAAAAAGATGCGTACTATGCTACAGATGATTGAGGACAAACCAACAAAATATGCCATAAATGCCGAGAGATCCTTGATATACCAGCTGAATGCCGGTTGCAGATTTCCGGTAGGCGCTATAGCAGTACCTAATTTAAGAACAAAAAAAATAGTATTGCATGCGTCTGTCTTTTCTGCGGATGGTTCGCAATCAATAAGCGTAAAAAAATCTGGTGCCATTTCAAACTCTTCCAAACTTGGAATAGAAGTGGCAAATGATTTGCTGGTAATGGGGGCAGGAGATTTTGCTATTGAGTGGAGAAATGCACTAGATAGGTGGAACAACCAAAAGTGAAACCAAAGGGCAAAGTGTATATTTGCGGCGCAGGTCCAGGTGATCCGGATTTATTAACCTTGAAGGCCTTCAAGCTATTATCAAAGTGTGATGTTATTCTTTACGACAGATTAGTAAACAAAAGAATTCTCAAGATGGCTAGACAACATTCAAAAAAAGTATACGTTGGCAGAGAATCTGGTGATCCGAGTACCAATCAAGGTGTTACAAATGAATTGATGCTAAAGTATGCTCAAGACGGTCAGAAAATACTGAGATTAAAGGGTGGTGATCCATTTATTTTTGGACGTGGTGGAGAAGAAGCTGAATTTCTATCATCTAACAATATCAAATTTGAAGTAATCCCTGGAGTGTCTTCCCTAAATGGGGCAGCAGTTTATGCAGGAATACCGTTAACACACAGGAAATATTCCTCTTCTGTAGTTATGTTGACAGGACATGAGTCGGTAAATAAAAAAAGGTCGTCTATAAATTGGAGATCAGTGTGTAAAGCTGCAGATACAATAGCGATTTTCATGGGCCTTGAACAACTGGGATACATTATTAGGAGGCTTATTATCTCGGGAATGTCGAAAGATACTAAAATTGCAATTGTTGAAAATGCCACATTAATTAAACAAAGAGTAATAATGGGGAATTTGAATAACATTGAAAAAAAAATCAAACAGAATAAATTTCATTCTCCCACAATAATTATTATTGGAAATGTAGTCGGAGTTCGAAACAAAAGTGCATGGTTCCCAACAAATAAAGCGCAGGGATAAATAATTCCAATATGAAAAAAGACTTGTCCTATTGCTTTTATCATAAGTACAATTCATAATAATATTGAGTAAAATCTTCTTTAATAAAACAATAGCAATAACACGTGGAGAAAAAAACAATAGTGACTTTACGCGAATAGTGAAAGAACAAGGCGGTACACCAATTTCATTACCAACCACGAAGCTTACTCCTCTAGACTCGCATCAATTTATCAAAAAATTCATCGATATTTCCACCAAAAAATACGCATACTATATCTTCATGAGCCCTAATTCTGTAGAAATTTTTGTGAGACTGGTGAGAGAAAATAATCTAACACACCTTCTGCAGGAACAATTAAAGAAATCTGATGTAATTGCAATCGGTCCGTCAACAAGAAAAAAACTTGAAGTCAATGATATCTATGTAAAATGGGTCCCTAGTGATTATTCATCAAATGGTATTCTAAAACTGATAGAAAAACTGTCCCTGAAACCTGGTAGTCGAATTATGATACCAAGGAGTGGTGCCTCAAATTCATTTCTAAAGGACAGATTGAGTTCGATGGGTTTAATCTTGGATGAATTTTATATATACTTTCCACAGATAGAAACACTAAATCAAACTTGGATTGAATTTTCGAAGGAATTCGAGAACAACAGAGTACAAGTTTTGATTTTTACAAGTCCATCGGCAGTTCGTTTCTTCTTCTCCATTATGAATAATATGATTTTGAATTTTAGAGGATATCTTAAAAATGTCGATGCTTTGATAAGTATAGGACCCAATACAACCAGGGAGTTAGTTTCGAGAAATATATCCCCAGTAGAATCCGGAGTACATACTATTGAAGGAACAATAGAATTGGCGAAGAGAATTCTATCAAAAAAATGAAGATGCACAGTAATTATGCTAGAACACAATTGACAATAACATTTAATCAAACCAAACTAGAAGGTATTATCTGATATACAAAAATTGTCGGACAAAGGTAATGACGGAATATTTGATATAGATAGTTTAGATCACATTGGTCCGGCAACCAAATCTTCTTTGAAGGAGGCCGGATTTAGATCCATAAAAGACCTAGTCATACGTGGACCCATAGATATCGCTGAGGCTACTGGAATAGCAATGGAAAAATGTATATTTCTTTGTAACAGGGCGAGAGAGTTATTAGAAGATATCGGTGTTTTTGACAAACCATTTATTACTGCAAACCAACTTTACGAAAAAAGAAAATCAGAATATCGTATTACAACAGGTTCAAAAAATTTAGATGAATTGCTTGGGGGTGGAATAGAAACGAGGGCAATTACGGAACTATATGGCGAATTCGGTACTGGAAAAACCCAGATTTGTCACACACTTTGCCTTACCGTGCAGCAAAAGGAAGATGAATACAACATATCTAGAGCGCTATATGTTGACACGGAAAATACCTTTAGACCAGAAAGAATTGCATCCATGGCTTCTGCAAGAAAAATTGATTCTAAACATGCTCTTGAAAACATTATTGTTGCAAAGGCATACAATAGTTCCCACCAAGAAGTGATTATTCAAGAATCTGCAAATATTATTAATTTGCATAATGTAAAAATCATGATTGTTGATTCCATAGTATCGCATTATAGAGCCGAATTTCTAGGTAGATCTTTCTTGTCAGAAAGACAGCAGCGAATAAACAGATTATTACATATCCTCTTAAGAATTGCTGAAACTTGCAAAATAGCAGTGGTAATAACTAACCAGATACAATCCTCACCAGATGCAATTTTTGGCGATCCTAACAAGGCCACTGGGGGCAACGTTATGGCACACACTAGTACATATCGTATATATCTAAAAAAAGCTGGCAAAAATCGAATAGCTAGAATGGTCGACAGTCCATACCATTCTGAGAGAGAAGTATTATTTACCGTAAATGAAAAAGGAATCGGAGACCCTCAAAAATAGTATAACAGAGCAAATTTTGAATGTGAACGCGATTTCAAATTATAAAGCGTTAAACCTCAGAAGATAAAATTTTGAGTGCCAGATAATATTAAATTATGGACAAACATCAGATCCAACATGCCAAAATCTCACGGGATTAGAAGGAAATCCAGACATATTTTTACTAAGGGTAAACTGTCAAGGGGACTTTCATATTTGCTCGTTAATTATTCAGTTGGCGACAAAGTGGTAGTAGTCATTGATCCAAGAGAGCATAAAACGACTCCACATCGCAGGTTCCAAGGAAGAGTCGGTTATATCAAAGATATCGGAAGAAGAACTGTAAAGGTAGGGATTTTGGTTGGTGATAAACAAAAGTTCTTGCAAACTAAATTTAATCACATTCGGCCTATAAAATAGGAGGTATTGCTATTGACAAAAATCACAAAAAAGGAAGTTATAACACTACCTGATGTCAAAGAGATTTTGGAAATCAAGAAAGTTGATGAGATGGACCAAATTCAGAGATGGACTCATGATTATGTAAACAAATTCTCAAAAATAACCAGAAAACAAGCACAAAAACTTGTTCGAGAGCTGGTAAATGAATGTGGTCTTACTGAAGAAGAAGCAGTGGAAGTTGTAAATATATTGCCCTCTTCCTTAGAGGAAATAAGAGCATTTACTTTTGGTTGGAAAAAATTAATCCTAACCTCAACATCAGAAAGCATATTGCAGAAAATTATGTCAGTGCATGAAACTTAAAAAGTACGCAATACATTAATGCAAGTAATTGGATTCTGCGAATCAAGATAACTTTCATAGAAATACTAGTCATGATTATACTGTCCATAGTCACAAGTTTGAAGAATATGCTTACGTACTAGATTTTTCTATTAGAGGAAAATCAAGAACAATAAGGGGTAGAGAAGGAATCATCATTCAAGCTATGGGTGAAAATCGCCTAACATTGTTAGAATTACTGGGTGTTCAAAACGTTAATTTTGAAATAGGTGAAAGAGTGTATATTGGGAAGGAGGGGCGAGACAAGATACTCAGTGTACTTGGGAAATTGCAATACGACTCTATTTCACAATCTGCGAAGAACGAACTTCCATCTATTGTCGAAAAGATAGTACTCGCAAATGAGGAGCGATTTGTATCATATATTAATACCGCTCAACCAATTACTCCTAGAATTCATTCACTTGAACTGATACCAGGAATAGGAAAAACATACATGATGAGCATAATCAACGATAGAGAAAAAGAAAAATTTACCTCATTTTCGGATATACAGTCAAGAATCGGACTGAAAGATATACATAAATTAGTAACAAAAAGGATAATTGAAGAAATTACTAATGAAACTAGGATGACGCTATTCGTTGGACGATGACAAAAGGATATATCTCGGTCAACACTTTTTAGTCGACTTTAGTACCATTTCAAAGATAATAGCATCGTGTAATGTAGCAAAAACGGATGTAGTGTTAGAACTCGGTACTGGATATGGTTATCTAACAAAAGAAATTTCAAGGCTTGCTAAGGTGGTATATTCTTATGAAATTGAGAAGGAACTGTATTCTAAAGCAAAAAGCTGTCTATTAAACGAAAGAAACGTAAAGCTCTTCAATGAAGATTTTTTTGCAAAATCTCATTTTGAATTTGATTTTTTCTTATCCAACGTCCCCTATTCTAGATCAAAAGAGTTAGTTATGTGGCTTTCATTCCGTCAATTTAGGGAAGCAATAATAATGGTCCAGAAGGAGTTTTTGCAAAAACTAATAGCGTGTCCAGGTGATGGAAACTTCTCTGTCGTTTCCGTAATATCACAATATTGTTTTGACATAGAACCACTTTTTGATGTAAAGAAAGATTCCTTTTTACCGCCTCCCCAAATCGATTCTAACGTAGTGAGCTTAAGGAGGAATAAAAGGAAAATGACTAAAGATATTATCTACAGTCTAGAGTATCTTTTTAGTCGCAGAAACAAGAAAGTAATATCATTAATAGGAGATATCCCTGTTAGCAATAAAAAAATTGACGAATTGGATGTTGAAAGTCTCGTAAAAATTTCCAACAAATTAAATGATCTTAAGTAATTAGAAAATTCCTATTTCCAACAAATCGTACAATTATAAATTTGAGTTTAGATTAGATCTGCATTGTATTATCCATCCGATGATACTATTTTCTTAGCCCACTTCGTTAGCCATTATCATGGCAATTTCGCACTGGAGATAGGTACCAGTAGTGGAACTATTTTAAGAGAATTGTCAAAGAATTTTAGTATCGTTGTAGGAACTGATATAGATTTCTGTTCATTAAAACGTCTACTAATGATGTCATTGAATAGCAGAGTTATCTGTTGTGATGCTGCTTCTGCATTATGTAACATAAAATTTGATCTCATTGTATTTAATCCACCATATATTCCAAATTCGTTAATACGTGTTGATAAGAGTGTTGACGGTGGACCTACAGGTATTGAAGTTTCTATTCATTTTCTTAAGACTGCAATTGATAAGCTAGCTAATGATGGCAAGATCCTTATTTTGATTTCAAGCCTTACCGACACTAAAAAATTAGCTGCATTTAATTCGAAAAATAATCTTATTATGAGAAAAGTAGCTCAAAAGGAATTATTTTACGAAAGACTACAAATTTTTGAATTAAGTCCATAAGTCAATGGATTGCTATATAGTTATTTACCATATTATGGTAAATATTGCTTAGATCTCCTCCCAATCTCATTAGCCATCTTACTCAGAGAGGCCGAACCTCCCAAGTCATAAGTTAAACATTTTCCGTCATTTATTGTTTCTTCAGTGGCAGTAAAAATTGCATTGCAAATCTCATGTTCTCCAAGGTACTTGGCCATCAATGCACCAGACAGTATTGTAGCAACAGGATTTACTTTATCAGAACCGGCGTATTTTGGCGCACTTCCGTGTGCAGGTTCGAACATTGCATAATCATCTCCGTAGTTACCAGAGTAAACGTTCCCAATAGAACCTACATGCCCAGAAGCACATTCAGAAACAATGTCCATAAACAAGTTAGTACTTAGCAATATACTTTTGTTAAACCGTTCAGGATTCTTAACTAACTGTTGCGTCATATTATCTATATAATATTCCTCAACAAAAATTTCATTGAATTCGGATTGTATTTCTTGCACAGATTTCCAAAATATTCCATCAGTTTCTTTCAAGATGTTCCTCTTAGTGATTACAAAAATTTTCTTGAAGTTATTTTCAACAGCCAGTTTAAATCCATGCCTTACAACTTTCTCACAGCTTTTCTTAGTTATTTTTCTTATAGCAATAGCAGAATCTTCACCAATCTTAAATTCTATACCAGAATAGAGACCCTCAGTTGCCTCTCTTACACATATAAAATCTAATTGATGTGTAGCATTCCTGTATGTTTTAATCGGACGAACATTAGCATAAAGGTTAAATTTCTGCCTAATGCTTACAGCTACACTTCTTGGTGCTTTGGAAGTGGGTATGGTTGTGGTTGGGCCTTTAAAACAAGCATCAGATTTCTCCAAAAGTTGCCAGACTTCGTCAGAAATATATGAATTGCCCCCATTCTTTGTCCACCATTCCGATCCAGCTTCACATGGAATTAGCTTAATTTTTGATTTACACTCTTCCAAAACCTTCACCATTGCATTGACTAGTTCCGGTCCGGTTCCATCACCCTTTATGATTAATGCTGATTTACTCAATCCTTATCAAAAATGATACTATCTATTTATGTCTATTTGGAGACTAATGAAATTTTTCCAAGGAATGTATCACTAAGGGGCGGAGAAATTGTCAGATTGCTGATTTTAACAAACTCGTTCCCAGAATAGTATGAATATTCTACATCATAATCAGCCAAACTAATATTCTGATACGTGTACTTTCCAGTTGTATTATCTACTACCTGGATTGTATTGTTACTAGAAGTATAGATTTTCATGAAATCACCCATCGTTAATTTCACTGGACGAACAAATTGAACGTGAACTTCATTCCCTATACTGTCCGTATGTATAACTCTAAGGCATTCCTTTCCATCTTTAGTTTTACCAAGAGTATCTGGTAATAGTTTTTTCTGTCCATCAACATCCACGTCTATCCTTGGGTGCACATTGAAGGTCTCGTGATGTGATCTGAGGCATACACTAACTGGTGTGGGAGCCGGAAAGAAATGCATTATCAGAAGTCCAGAAAGCGTCGCAACACCAATGATAACCGGCGGTATTAGGATATGTTTTTTGCTCATTCTCTTCCTTGGTTTGTCTTCTTTTACTCTTCTTTTAGGCACTCATTTCCACCTACTCAATAACTTAAAAATTGTACTTTAATATAATTGAAAAAGATCCAGTCCATTTCATCAAAAATAGATCTCAAAAATGGCGTTGCCAAATTTGATTGTCAGGTAGCTATTGTTAATGTTATATTAAGGCATTAATATTGAGTTTTATTGAACGAGATTTACATTGATGGTTCAAGTAGAGGAAATCCCGGGCTTTCAGGGATAGGAATAATTGGCCTTAAGGAAAAGAATAGATTATTTAGTTACAGAGAATTCATTGGAATAAAGACAAATAATCAAGCAGAATATTTTGCTCTAAAGAGAGCGTTACAAATATGCAGTTTCCAAACCAAGATGATTCGAATCAAATCAGATAGTAATTTGTTAGTTAATCAACGGTCAAAAAAATACAAAATCAGAAATATAGAATTAAAAAACATGTCAATGGAAGTTTCCAACCTTGAAAAATTATTTGATGTCGTTGAATATAGACATATCATCAGAACTGAAAACTATTACGCAGACCTGCAAGCAAACGCAGCAATTGACGATTATATTAAATACCAAAAAAATAAAGAAGATTATGGCAGCGGTGAAGATTCAGAGTTAAACTAATAATCATCTAATATGATGAAAAGGCATTAGACTGAGCTGCCCCTTAATAATAAAAATCTAAAGATTTATCTGATCTACTTAAATAATTTTTCATAAATTGTTAGATGAAAAATCACGTCTTCCAACTATTATCAAAGACGTCGTAGTTTTTGTCTTAGGAATTCTAATAATTATTTCAATTTACCATTACTTTAAAATTGAATCAGATAATCCGTTGCCATTGTTCGTAATATCTAGCGATACAATGCTTCCAACACTGAAGATAAATGATCTCGTAATTATTGGCGATGGGCACGGGTTTAATAGCACCAAAGTGGGCGACATCATAGTATTCAATAAGCCGGCGGGTGAAGATAGAATAATAGTGCATCGTGTTGCTGAAATAACATCGGAAAATGGCAAGAAGATAATAATAACAAAAGGCGATTCAAGCACTGTTTCCATTCCTGGGGTTGATTTTCCGATAAACTCTAATAATTTTATTGGAAAAGTCATGTTAGTTATTCCACAAATGGGAATCATACTCATACCGCCAATTAATTATGTACTGGTCGGATTAATTCTGTCGCCTATAGCAATTGTGATCTTTTTTCATGGTAGGAAAAAGACCTTACAACAATAGAAACGTAATTTTCTATAACACAGATTTAATAAGTAAATTAATTTTCAGATTTTTCATAATGATATTAGCATGGTCAATGAACAAAAATATTTATCAAATGAAAGAAAAATACCATAGGTGGTCTTACCCTGGGAATTCCTGAAAAAATTAAAGCATTACAAGATGAGATTCATAGGACTCAAATAAACAAATCAACCGAATTTCATATCGGAATACTTAAGGCGAAAATAGCAAAACTCAGACGGGATTTAGATGAAAATAAGCACGGGAGAAATGTCTCTTCAGGGAAAGAAAATGAGGGATTCGATGTTCGAAAGTCTGGCGATGCTTCAGTTGTTCTTGTAGGATTTCCTAGCGTAGGTAAATCAACGTTACTGAATGCACTAACAAATGCCAACTCGCGTACTGGATCATATCAATTTACTACGCTAACTGCTGTGCCAGGAATGATGCAGTACAATGGGTCTAAAATTCAGGTGCTTGATCTTCCGGGAATAGTAGAAGGCGCATCTAAGGGTAAAGGCTTTGGAAGGAGAGTCCTCTCAGTTGCGAGAAATGCAGATCTGGTGCTGATTGTGTTAGACGTATTCCAACCAGAGCTTTTAAAGACGTTGGAAACAGAACTTCATGAGGCTGGGATAAGGATTAACAAGGAATTTCCAAAAGTCTCTATAGAAAAGGGACATCATGGAGGCTTGTCGATCCATAACCAAGTGTCTAGTATCCCTAATAATTTAATCAGCGAAGTGCTCAGGATCCATGGTATAAATAACGGGCGAATAATTATCAGGGAACCAAACCTAACCGTTGAACAATTAATAGACGTTGTTTCTGGTAACAGGATTTACGTACCTGCCTTAGTGGTACTGAATAAAATCGACTTGGTGGATAGTAATTTCATTTCAGAAATTGATTATAAGATACAAGGTTTTATTCCCATCTCTGCCGATCGCAAAATAAACGTTGAGAATTTGAAAAGGTCTATTTATGAAAAATTGACTTTCATTAGGATTTTCCTCAAGCCTCGAGGGGATAAAATGGATAATGAGCCTCTTATAATGAAACAAAATTGTACTATTCGCGATGTCTGTCTAAAGATTCACAGAAATTTTGTCAAGGATTTTAAGTACGCTTATGTTTGGGGTAGCAGCGTTAAGTTTAGTTCCCAAAAGGTAGGATTAGAACACATACTGAAAGATAATGATACTCTCAGAATCATTTTAAAGTAAGAATTTCTAATATATTTTCTGTAATTTGGAAAACTTAAAATCTACGTTTTTAACGTATGTATAAGGACCACTTGAAATATCCAAAGATTGTTCTTACTGCAGATCGAACTTTAATGTCTCCATATCGAGGCATATCGTTAGCATCTTTTTTTGGTTGCGCACCTGCGATTGATCCAAATAGATCACATGACACTTTATTATACAAAATCCTTCGCAACCAAGTTACCCCAAGATTATTGTTTGATTTTATTTGTAATCCAATATCACATCATAATGGAGTCGCAAATTATGCACCTTATGGACTCAGGAAAGTAGAAGCTTCCTTAGTCAGGGATGGCTATAACACGCATGATGTAGTAGTTGCACATCCAGATTATATAGAAAAATTCATTGGTCCCGAAACTGAAGTTGTAGGGACGTATGAAATGGATCCTCTTGGTATGGGTCCTGTAACTATGACTTTTACTTATGGGAGAAAACAGATTTCATATGACGAATTCTATAATAAAGATCTCCATATGAAAATTAACAGAGCAAAGGAAAAAAATGGAAGCAAAGCAAAAGTGATAGCAGGTGCTTCCGGAACTTGGCAATACAATTACGATCCTGCAAAAATTGAAGAATATGGTTTATATGGAATCGTGGAAGGTGATTTGGGTGGAATAGCTCCGGAAATTGATGGTGCTGGTGCCAAGTTTTTTGATGCACTAGTCAATAATGAGCTTGAAACTGCAAATCCATTCAAGAAAAATCCTTTCAAAGTTGAGATAAAAGAATTTGAAAGAGGCAATAAGACGCATCATGGTAGATTTATACATTATTGGAATGAACCATCAGTTGATGAAATTCCAACCATAATTAACCCTAGCATGCATGGAATGATTGAAGTAATGAGAGGCTGTGGACGTGGCTGCAAGTTTTGTGATGTAACTCTCAGACCTTTAAGGTATTATCCAGTCGAGAAAGTCGTAAAAGAAATAGAAGTCAATATGAAATATGGCGGATTAAAGAATGCATGGGTACACAGTGATGATATTTTTGTATATGGTTTGAATCCAAGAACAACCAAGAACATGCAGCCAAACAGAGAAGCCCTAGAAGAATTATTCTCCGGAATAATGTCTACTGGAATAGAACACACCAATCCAACCCACGGCACACTTGCTGGTGCAATCGCTGACGAGCGGCTAATACCCAATATTTCAAAAATAATTAAAGCTTCACCCGACAATATGATAGGAATTCAGTGTGGTTTTGAAACTGGAAGTATTAGACTAATTGGAAAATATGCAGATAGGAAATTATCTCCATTTAAGCCATCGGAATGGCATTGGGTTGTAAAAACTGGAATAAAGACATTAAATGAAAACTATTGGGTTCCAGCGTTTACGCTAATAATGGGACTAGACAATGATGAAACTGTTGAAGACAGCTGGGAAACTATTGAACTAATTCATTCTTTGGAAATGGAACAACCTGATTCTAGGTTTACAACAACTCCCTTAACATTTGTTCCTATTGGGCTACTTGAAAAATCGGAATTTTTTGATATTGGAAATACCATGGATCCTCCCAAGTTGGGAGTCATGTACAAAACATGGCAACATAATTTCAAATACGGAATTCAGAAATTTATGCATAAAGTGGGCCGTGATAATCCAATAAAGAATTTCTTTTTTGCAGGTTTGGCAAGAACTCTGGGAGGTGTTCCTCTAGGCGCAATGGAGAGATACGCCCGAAGAAAAGGTCCCGAACACGAAATGGTAATCGAGAAAATAAAGGCCAAATATTGGTAATTAAAGCGTAATAGTAACTGAAATAGTATAGATTTTTTCCTGATTAATATTTGGCAAGTAGAAATCTCCAATATTTTTGCTTGGCTTTGCTTATTCCTACCCTTGTAGTCGTAGATAATTTTTTGGGCTTTATACCATTTTCTATTTGTAATATAGATCGCATATCAGTTAGATTGAGGCCATTGTGGGACCTGTTTATGTCCAGTGCCTTTGTCAATCTACCAGGTCCATTTGTTAATTTTAATTTACTTTCTATATTAGAGAGCCGCATCATAGTGTATATTCCCTCGATTGGTATCAACGATCGAATCAGTACTGCGCCCGCATCACTACTTGGAGAATGGGCAGTAACATTCATACAATGATGCATTCCATAAATAAAATAAACATAGGCTTTACCAACTCCATCAAACATTACTGAGTTCCTATTCGTTACACCTTTATACGCATGACTTGCAGGATCATTCTTTGAACCGTATGCTTCAGTTTCATATATTAATCCTGATAGTCGCTGAACCCCTCCGGTTCCATCATCATACATTCTTACTAGTATCTTACCTACCAAATCCCTTGCAACATGTTCTGTATTTCTTGAATAGAATTTGAGATCCGGGTTTGTCATTAGAGAGTTAAAAGATATTATAAAAGGGATAATAATAATTTGATTATTTTGAGCATGTGCGTCATGCAATAGTTTTACTCAGACCTTTGTTCGAAGATGATTATAATATAAATACTAAAGAAACCTCCTCTTAATTGTGTTCAATTTTCGCAAATTTAGTTTATTAAAAAAAAGTACCTGCACTTTTTGTGGAGAAAAATTTAGTACATTGGAAAATCTGATGAACCATTTTCAAATTATGCATGATAATAACATATATGAATGTAAAAAGTGCAATATGAAATTTGAAGGTATGGAATTGATGAGGGATCATATTAGGAAGTATCATAGTTATAAAACACCATGCTATCTAATTTGAATGATTCATTTAAATAAAATATCGTTATTCATCATCCTTAGTAAATGAATTGCTTAAAATGCGGTAAAAATTTTGATGAAAGTGATGTTGAGGACGCTTCCTCATTAAAGTATCCATCGTGCAAGGAGTGCTGGAAGGAATGGACTACTTATGGAGTTATGGTCATTAATGAAATGCATTTAGACATGTCATTACCAGAACACAGGAAGGCATTAAAAAAATATGAAAGAGCTTTCTTTGGTCTAGACAAAGTTGAAGAATTGAAAAAAAATCCCGATAACCCTGAATCACTCTAATTGAATATTACTTCAGCAATATTCGTAGGAATACTTTTCAAAATAGTTTCTCTATCAGGGTTCAGAAATAAAGCCTCCTTAAGACATACCAGTAGTTTATTCCTTTCATCTTCCTCAAGCGAAAAAAATTCATTCAAAATTATTTTCGGATCAATTTTATTAAAAAGATTAACACTCTCTAATATCCCAAGATAACAATACAATATCTGGGTAAGTTCATCTGGTTCTATCTCGGATATGGCCCTCATCCATATTTTCGTTAATCCAGTTAGCTTATCTGGTTGTATCATGGTCATAGAATTTAAACTTCTAATGATAGCCTCCTTTTTTTCTGCTTCTCTCATTCCCACTAATTCCTTGATTTTAGTTCGACAGATTGACAATTTTAGAAAATCTGGAAGATTCGCAATGATAAAAAGTAGATTTTCTATGTTATTGTTATTGGAGTCTGAGTGCATTACCATATCAACTCTAAGCAATCGTTAACATATTTAATAGACTATTTCTATGCACTGTGTCCTAATCACAGACTGTAGGGTGTGATAAGATATACTTATGTTGTTAGTTTTGCTTATTAATTCGAGATTGATTTGCCTAAACTGAAAGCATTTCTCCATTTATGATAAGTGCAAGAATGGTCAAGAAACAAATAAACCATTCATATTTCTGAAGACCCATATGAATTAAAAAATAACTCTTAGAAATCGAGATGTTCAAAAATGCTCATATAGTTTGATAGGTATATTATTTATTGAAATTAATAATGTCAGAACTCAATGAAATAAGAAGAGTGTTTGAAGGGCTACATACTCTATATGAAATCCATCTTCCTAAGGTTCATCCCAAACTCATTCATGATCTGTTAATGCGAATACGCAATAATCCAAGAAAGGATCCTTTCTATTTGATAGAGGTTTTTACAAAACCTGAAGTAAATTCAGAAGAAATGAGAACTTATATCATTAGCAAAACTGGGATGAATCCGACAATACATGATAGCGGAACGCATTACGCCTTCAACAACAAATTAACATTAGAATTTCTTAAGGAACTTTCAGATTTAAAGGATGTTATAGCTGTGTATGGTGATTTCATGGGTGCTGTAACTGGTGTGGGGGCATCACATGAGCACACGGAACATGAACATCAATGGATAAAGGAAGACTAAATCCGAATTAAGTTTTTAATCAACATTAACCACAAGACGAGCTTAATTTACTGTTGTTTATGTTTGAATTAAGTTTAGGACATTTTCTATTATTTTTTGATGATCTGCTTGTACTTCTGTAGTAACTAACAGCAGATGGTCATTGTCTAGAGGAGCTGTTATTCGTTTTATCTTTTCATACTCTGCCATTGCATATTTTCCTTTGCCCACTTTAGATGCTAAGGAATTGCGTAAACCCCATCTTGCAAGAGCTTGCAAATTTGATCTCTTCGTTTCCTCTGCTGTTAATAAATTGACGAGTCCTTCACGTTGACCTCCAAATTTTATTTCACCCGATTCATCACATACGCCTGCAAAACGAATTTTTGGATCGAGTTCCAATATCTGTTTACACAACTTTGCGTAATCCATCTTAAATAGGATCATTATTTCAAATCGACTATATAAAATTGTGTCAAAGTATCATGCTGTAATGGCCATTTGCTTTCAACTTGCATAAATCACATTATGTGATAAATTCCAAAATGTTAGACTTAGTGAATTATTTAAATACAATTTTACGGTCAACTAGCGTGCGCACTTAACTTGATTATCCTTATATTTACTCTTAACCCAATTGAATCTGAAAATGACCTGCTCAGTGATAGTAGGGGGATTTTATGGTGATGAAGGAAAGGGAAAGATTATTGCTTATCTATCGATTAGAGATGACCCAAAAATAGCTGTAAGAGGAGGAGTTGGAGCAAACGCAGGTCATACATTTGTTTACAATAATCAAAGTTTCAAGGTTCGGATGTTGCCAAGCGCCGTTTTAAATCCTAAAACAAAACTTTTGATTGGCGCGGGAGTACTTGTGACACCTGAAATTTTGATGGAAGAATCACGGAAATATAATGCAGAAAAAAGAATAATAATAGACAGTCATTGCGGAATTATTCACGAATCGCACATGAAGCGCGATATGAACGATGTACACTTAAAGAAAATCGTTGGCACTACTGGAAGTGGTACCGGTCCGGCAAATTCTGATCGTGCATTAAGAATCCTGAAATTGGCCAAGGATATAAATGAATTAAAGCATTACCTTGGAAATGTTTCTAACATTGTAAATGAATCAATTGACGATAACCAAAATGTAATTATAGAAGGAACACAGGGAACTTTTCTGTCATTATATCATGGTGATTATCCATTTGTAACCTCCAAAGACGTTACTGCTTCTGGAATTTGTTCTGATATTGGTATAGGACCAAAGAAAGTCGATGATGTCATCATTGTCTTTAAGTCATATGTTACCCGCGTAGGAGGTGGGCCTTTAGAAAATGAAATTACCGCCGAAGAAGCAAGTAAATTGGGATGGTTAGAATACGGAAGTGTAACTGGTAGACAGCGAAGAGCTTCCCCCTTTAATATGGAGTTGGCAAAGAAATCGGTAATGATAAATGGCGCAAGCCAAATCGCTGTTACTAAATTAGACGTAGTCTTCCCAGATTGTGCTGGGGTAAATGAATACTCTAAATTATCTTCTCAAGCAAAGGGTTTCATTGAGAAGATAGAAGACAGTCTCGGTGTTAAAGTAGTTCTCATAGGAACCGGAGTAGAGATTAACGAAATAATAGATCGCAGGACAGGCAAGTAATGCAAGGATAAGGTGGGATTTGTATGAATAAACCTCCTTTATCGGATGATTTTAATACTGTTATCTAAGAACGTACAGCATTGCAACTTAAATCGCCTTTTTTTATAGAAGTTTCCACAATTCACGATTTTGGCAGACTCGTCTGCGCCTTTGAACGAACGCCCCTTCTTTCGTTCTCATTCAAATCTGGCAAAGAAGATTTATTGGCAACACAGATTGATTTTCTAAATAATATACCTGTAATATATTATGTCAAACATAGTAGCGATGGTCAATATCTTGCATATAGAAACAGTAATGGGATCGAAGATGTAGCGATAGTGGAAAACATACAAAATCCCTCAGTCATGTATTCTCCGGTTATATCAGTTGAAAAATTTCCGCCAATATTTTGGCGTAGACCAAAACGTGTAAAGAATTCCAATTATGAGCCAATCAAGTTGAGTAATTTCCAA
Organism: Nitrososphaeraceae archaeon; assembly: GCA_036557405.1. Lineage (GTDB taxonomy): Archaea > Thermoproteota > Nitrososphaeria > Nitrososphaerales > Nitrososphaeraceae > TA-21. Next base: position 45,045 of record DATBHO010000089.1, on the reverse strand, counting down.
AGTCTTGTAAAAATAGCATCATATAAAATGATATACGAAGAATCACCACTTCCTCTCTTTGTATTTAAGAGTACAAAGAAATCCAAATACGTTGTTGGGACAGCGCTGAATATGGCTGAATCTGACGGAATCTCCTACTTCTATTACACAACGATTCCAGACAACCCGCATCATTGTTTTATAAAATATTCTAGCCTAAAATCAATAGATCCGATTTTTACAAATAACATAGAAGAACATGGATATATTTACATCAAATTAATAAAATTGTCTGGGGCACATCCTCTAGTGAAAGTAAATGAATAAAGTTTACCAGTACAAAGAACGCATTGCTCAAATATCAGCTAATAACAGAAGCTTCATAATACTTGCCCTTGACTTGGAACCACGTTACCATAATTTAAAATACATTGAAAATTTAATAAGGAATCTCTATCCATATCTATGTGCTATTAAAATTAATTTTCATCTTTTACTACCATGTAGTAAGAAAGTCATACAAGATATTAATAGAATTATACATTCATATGGTTTGCTATCGATAGCTGACATAAAATTAAATGATGTCACGAATACGAATCATGTAATATTAAGTTATTTACACTCAATGGGTTTTGATTCAGTCATTGTAAATCCAATAATTGGACTAAATGAATTAAGATCCCTCGTTCGTCTTGCACACAATTTTGGTATGGGAATAATTTCACTTGCTTACATGAGCCATAAAAATGTTAAAGAGGGTTATGGCTTGAATATAGTGCAGAAAGGTTCAAAGGAAAGTAAAATCTTACCATTGTTTGAAATCTTCTTACAGTATGCAAGAAAGAGTAGGGTTGATGGGATTATAGTAGGAGCTACACATTTGGAGACTTTGAAATATATCACATCCATTTCTAGAATTCCCATTTATTCCCCTGGTGTCGGTACTCAAGGTGGGAACCCTAAATCAGCGATTGACAATGGGAGTAACTATCTAATAATAGGACGCTCCATTTTAAATTCAAGAGACAAGCGCAAAACATTATCAAAATTGCTTAAGTTCAATGAATTGTAAAAACTAAAAAATATTGTGTTCCAAGATACAGGTTCACCACCAGATAAGCTTGAATTGCCTTTATCACTGGATGAAAACTATTCTTTATTTAAATTTACGATAAAGTTGACTTGAACAAGTTGTTTGGCATGAAAAATATGAATAAATTCTATATATCACAACGAGAGAGATACCGATTATTTAATAATTAATGTTCGAAGGGAATTCATGTAGAAAATTTATGGCAAATTGCAGTGCCTTTTTGGCATTAGAATAAGTTAATTGTTTAGATGAAGTGTGAATATCAATCCATTTAAACCCAATATGCTCATTCGATATCTTGACTTCATTTACTTTAGTTGATGCTAGAAATAAGATTACTTGTTTTGAAATCAAAATTGATTTTCTGGCATATTTGTAACTTAAAATGTATCTAAAATTGGGTATCAGTCTAAATTTTGTTATACTTGTTTCTTCTCTCAATTCCCTAGTAGCAGCCTGCATTTCAGTTTCATTAATTTCAATATTACCTTTAGGGAAGTCCCAGTGACCTGATCTATAATGTAGTAGTAATACAGAATAATGAGAATTAAAGAAATTGTCTGAGACGAGAATAAAACCTGCAGATTTTTCTTCCATCATATCAAAATTTCAGTACTAAAAATCCATATCAACTAGCTGTTTTGTATGACATCATATTCATCTGATTCAATATTTGCGGAAATTGGGGGATAGCCATGAATCTCTAACCAATGTTTCTTGTCGATCCACTTGTGGCAAAACCACTGGCCTTTCTGATTATAATCACCATGCTTTGGCATTGATATCTTGGAAGCGAGCTAGCCATATCAATATTATCTTATTTTCCATATCTTCTTCGGCGCCTCTGAAATGTTCTAATTGCTCTCATTAAATCGATTTTTCTAAATTCAGGCCAAAATACGTCCATGAACACTAGTTCACTGTATGCGCTTTGCCATAACAAAAAACCACTGAGGCGTTTTTCACCAGAAGTTCTCAGGATAAGGTCGGGTTCTGGCTGAGGCAAATGTGAGGTATAAAGATACGAATCAATTGACTGTTCATTGATATCCGATATTTGCAACTCCTTTCTTTCCACATCGTGAGCAATTTTTCGAATCGCTTCAACTAATTCCTGCTGTCCGCCATAAGCAACAGCTATGTTTAGGAACGTGAGGTCATAGTGTTTTGTCTCCTCCTCAAGTTTAAATAGAATATCCTTTATTGACTCTGGTAGGGCTTCTACATTCCCGATCGCCTTTATCTTCATCTGTCTCTCATGTATTCGGGAGTCGTCGTACAGTTTTTCAAGTTTTATTCTAAGCAGATCATAGATTTCTTCCAATTCTTTCTTGTCACGTTCCAGATTTTCAATGGATAATACGTAAAGCGTAGTTATTTTAATTCTAAGATCGTAGATCCATGTTAGTAACTGTTCGGCCTTGTCTGCCCCAATGGTGTGCGTCCCCTTGCTTGCCAAAAAGTGATATTTTGCCCATCTTCTATTTCCATCCAATATTATTGCAACATGACTCGGGAGAGAATCTTGTTTTATTTGTGTTTCTAACTTACGTTCATAAAATCTATAAAACCAATTATTATTAATGAGATCATAAAAAAAACTTTTCATATGCTCTCTATTTGAGTTATCTTAAATCATATAATAACCCTTATGAAACGAATCGTTCTAATGCTTTAAATGTTCCCCACCTTTCTTGTTTCTGAAATATTGAAACAAAAATGTAGTGGCCACTAGTGTAATCGCTAAACCAATAAACAACGAAGAAATAAGATTAAATGGGTTGGTTTTCTCAGTTAGGACTGACGTAAATTGAATTGCAGGTATAAATATCAAACCAAGTATAACCAATCGGAGGATATCCGAAAGAATTCTAATACTCCCTTTAAACCAATTACTTAGGAGCATCCCACCAAAAATAGTCCCCATACCTATCCAGATTAAAGTTATTGAACCATGAACAAAGTCACCTACTACAACTCTATTTGTGATAATCCCAGTTATGCTAGCGTCTTTTGGAACTGCTCCGTCCGGTATGCTTGATATCCCATTAGATATTCCCACCAAAATAATCATGATCCCCGCAAATGTACAAAATATCCTAATGAATGTTGATGGTGTGGTCCTGTTAAGCGATCCAATTGCTTTGTCAATATCAAAAGCCCTGATTACAAATGCAACACCTAGTATGCTCAATACTAGTGCCAAGGCTTCTCTAGTGAAACCAAATATAGTAGCAAATCCACTGGCTATAAGCAGGGCGCCAGGTACGCCCAAAAAGAACTTTGAATATCGTGGGTCATAAATCAACATCTTAATGTATTTTCCAAAAACTGCATATGAATATTCAACGCTTCTACTATGTCGCATGATTATCCTTTGTATGGATATCACTGGAACCATAGCTTGTATTAGCGGTATTACCGTTTCATCGTCCTCCCCATCAGAAACAATGACAATTCCCTCGGCTTTGAATTTAGATAATACTGCTATTAGTTCTGATGATATTTTTTCATCAGCTTCTACACCACGATTATATGCTCCAGCAATAACAGCAACCTCAGTTTCATATCCCTTTGTTACAAGCTCTTCATATATTTTTACTGCGCCGAAGATTGAGTTGGCGTCAGCGTCCTCTGGATCTTCAATTGCTAACCTAGTTCCTGCGCTAATGCATTGATCTCTTCCAAAAACCGGCGTCTCGACGCCACCATGTTTACCTAGATCGTTGTCTCTGTCTATACAGACAACAAGAACTCTTCTATAATGAGTTGAAATGGAAGTATAATCCAAATTCCTTTTGTCCCTCATGTATTCTAGGTCTTTTGGCAATCTCTTCTACGTCATCATTATGGGTGAGGGACTAATTAATTTGATGGTCCATTAATAGTATTAATGTTTAATAATAAAAATACAAACAATGATAATGAACATTTATTTTATATCTATTACTCCATAGTGATCCATAATAGGTACTTAGATAGTGCTTGAACAAAAAACTTATCTAAATTAACATTCTTGAAGATACCATTTGACAATTGATAATAGCGGACACAAAAACCAACCTCAAAGATATGCAATTAGAACGATAAATTACCGAAATTCCATTATGGCCAACATATGCGATCTTTACCTAATTAATAAGCAAATTCATCATGATAATGTTACAATAAATATTGAAAAAAATTACTGGATGGAAAAAATTGTAGATGAGTCTGAGATAGAATCTTATTTGAATAAATCTACTATCTCAAATTTAGCGGGTAAAGAAACTGTAAACAAGGCAATTGAAATGAACCTTGCAAAGAAATCAAGCGTCAAGTATTTTTCAGATGTTCCATTTCTAATGATATATAGATTCGCACAGTCATATTAAGGGAAAAATGTCGAACAATAAATAAATAATTACAAATGCTTATTTCTAATAATGTCTACTTTGGATAAAGATGAACATCTCAGTTTAATACTGCATATACCCGAAGAACGAATTCCGGTTGTAATAGGGATTAAAGGAAAAACCAAAATTAAAATTTGCAAAATGTGCAATGTAAGAATTGAAATTGAAAGTAAGACAGGTCAAATAACAATATCTTCGACAACTAAAAATTTCGATGAATATGGAGCATTAAAAGCAAGGGACATTATCAATGCTATTTCAAATGGTTTTTCTCCAGAAAGAGCCTTCAGGATCCTAGACGATGAGTCGCTTTTTCAGGTTTTGGATCTTCGTAACTTTACAACCTCAACCAATTCTACCAATAGGATTAAGGGAAGAATAATCGGTGAAAAAGGTAAAGCGAGAAAGAATCTAGAGGAATTAACGAATACATTTATTTCAATATACGGGCATACGATTTCTTTGATCGGAAACTATGAAGAAACAAAGTTGGCTATTGATGCATTAATGTTATTAATCAATGGAAGATCTCATAAGACAGTTTACGAAATGCTCTATCAAGCAAAGAGAAAATCAAAAATTGAAAAATTACAATTATGGGAAAAATGATTGATAGTGTTTAATACTCGTTACTAAAATAAGACTATAGTGAATTTACCCAGTGGGATATTCTCCTTATTCACAATTTTAAGCAGGTTGTACTATTTGAAGTTTGGCATAAATCGCTTCATTTTAGGTCTGATTTGTAATACAACACAAAACTGGTCTAACCAAGGAATCGATAGATACATGTTACTTGTTACGAGAACATAATGATTAGAAAATTGAAGACAATATCGAGGCATTAAATTTACCGAATCATATTAGATGTAGTAATCAAATAAAGCAATGTCTGGATTTTATTTATTGATCTTTCCACCTCGTAAAAAGACCATGATTTATTTTTAGTTGATCAAGAATTTTCCCAACCAAATGATCTATAATTTCATCTATAGTTGATGGTCTATGATAGAAGCCAGGCATGGCTGGAAGTATGATTGCGCCGGCATCTCGTAACTTAATCATATTTTCAAGATGAATTCTCGAAAGCGGTGTTTCCCTTGGAACGAGAATTAATGTACGCGATTCTTTTAAGGTAACAGATGCAGCACGAGATATGAGAGTATCGTCATAACCATTTGCAATGCTGGATAGAGATTTCATGCTACATGGTACTATTACCATACCGTCATGAAGAAATGACCCGCTTGAAACGGAGGCGTCTAGCTTGAAATTATCGTAATTAACAGATGACAAAGATTTTACATATTCTAATGTTTTATCGGTTTCAATTTCTATATTTTTTTTTGCCCACTCACTGATTATGAGATATGTCTGAATATTAATGGAGTGAAGTATCTCCAAGAGTCGTATTCCATAAATAATGCCTGATGCTCCGGAAAAGCCAACAACAATTTTATCATATTTTGTCTCCGACTTCAATATTAAAAGTATTGTTGAACACTTATTTATTGTTGTTATCGATTGAACTGCATGCTAACAATATTTGGAACCATTGCATTAGATACTACCCGCACACCATTTCACACTGTTGAAAGAACGTTGGGGGGTACAGCTACATTTGCATCAATTTCGGCATCAAAATATGTACCCACATCTATAGTTGGGATCGTTGGAAATGATTTTCCTCCGTCGTATCTGGAGATCCTGAGAAATCGTCTTGATATCAGAGGATTAACAATTAGTCAAACTGAAAAAACTTTTCATTATGACTCTTCCTTTGACTATGATCTTTCAAAAAGGACTACTAATAAAACTGAGCTAAATGTCATATCAAATTACCAATCGACGATACCAGAAGAATATGTTGATTCAGAATATGTTTATCTGGCAAATAATGATCCAGTGCAAAATATGAGGGTGTTGGCATTATTTTCCAGACCAAAGATGATAATTTGTGATACAATGGATTTTTGGATTATGAATAAGAGAGATGAGGTTATGAGTATGATAAATAAAGTTGATGGCATAATCATAAATGAATCAGAGGTCAAATTGCTGTTTAAAGATAGAAATATTTTCAATTGTGCTCGCTTGTTAGTGTCAAATGGTCCTGCATTTGCAGTAATTAATAAAGCAGAAAATGGGTCGCTGCTTCTCTATAATAATGAATTTTACCCACTACCAGCTTATCCTACTGAATTACTAAAAGATCCTACCGGAGCTGGTGATTCTTTTGGTGGTGCTTTTATTGGGTTCTTGTCACAAAATGAAAATGTGGATTCAAAATCATTGAAAAATGCTGTAATACATGGAAACATCATGGGGTCGTTTGCAATTGAGGAGTATGGCGTTGAAAAGATTGTTAATATTAATGCCAATGATATTAAAAAAAGACATGAAAAATATAAAGAAATACTCTCATTCTAACACCTTTTCTTATCTTGTTAGTTACAATGATTCATTCGTATCATTTGTCACAAGGTTTCACCAAACGGTTGACAACATTGAAGATGTCAATCTAATAATTTAAAAAAATGACTCCACACAAATTTGACAAAATTAAGGAGGCTCTTATGTCAAGGATTGATTTATCTGAGATTGAAGCTCGGTGTTTCTTATTTCTGGTCGTTAATGGTAAAACACCAGTCGACAAAGTATCAGCTGCTCTAAATCTTTCCGTTGAAAAGACAAGTGATTTGCTAAATAGCCTAATTGAGAAAGGATTGATTTTGGAATTGACGAGAGAGTATCAATCGTTTCACCCTAAATTTTCAATCATAAATGCCTATCGCCTTCATTGTCAAAAAACAGGCATTGAATTTAAAAAGAACAACCAGATAGATAACTTGGCCAGCGTCTTGGAAAAAGTATTCGATTCTGCAAGAACTAAATAGGGCAATTAGAATTCATAATTTGTATAATGTCAACCATCCCAGAAAACAAGGTGGTCTATTTTGGAGTGATTAACATTAATGAAAATAATAGGACAATAGGAGCCGTCGATATCTGGAGAAATGTTTTAGATAAGAAATTATATTGTGAAGAGAAACGATTGGGTATTTTAGAAATAGTAGATTATATCGGGATGCCTTCCATCCCAGATAACCAAGAATGGGCCGTAGCCATTAATAGAAATAGGGTGGGTAAAGAGAGGTGGAAATTAATAGGAATAATAAAAAATGGAAGATTATCGTTCTTAGATACTGACGACGAAACAACGGTTGAAGTTCAGGTCTCCGGTTACAAGATAGAAGATGATAATTGGTGGAGTTTTTTAGTCTCTAAGAATGTAAATAGAAGCATTGAGATTACAAATGAGGAAAACCCAAAGTGATACGTGACTCGTATCCTTCTGATGAACCGGAAATATACGTAGAAAATGCTCAGGGCGGAGAGTATGCAAGCAAATTAAGAGGTTACTTTGTCGTTAAAGATATTAAACTTAAGTTTAACGCAATTGCCTTTGGAAGAATAGGGGGACATAATATTAGTCTCAACTTGACAAAAAAAACTTTGTCCAAATTGAAAGAATTGGGTTATGAGACCGAAAATTTTCAACTAGTCCTGCAGCGAAAACTCGTAGAGGGAGAAGTAAATCTCATAGATCCTACAACCAAGAAACAAATCAAACCATAGAATCCTGTAATGCTGTCTTGCATTTGCATTTATTTCTCGATTCTGGAATGCACGGTATGAATTTTGCTAGCAATTCTTTAATTTTATTGGTATTTTTTGTGAGAACCTCAAGAATTTCTTTAGATGAAACCGGATTTTCATACCAAACATCATAGTCAGTAACCGTAGCAATAGAAATGTAGCATATTTCCATTTCTCTTGCAAGTACGCATTCTGGGATGAGAGTCATTCCAATAATATCCCCTTGTAAAATATCTTTAAAATATTTTGATTCAGCTTTTGTTGAAAAACGAGGTCCCTCAATGCAAATATAGGTAGATCGTTCATGCATATCGTAATCTAGCAGTTTACCAACTTTTACAAAAATATCCCTTAATTCATTACAAAAAGGATCTGCGCATGATACGTGGCATACTTGTCCTTCGTTATAAAAAGTATACTCTCTTTGTTTAGTAATATCTATAAATTGATCCGGAAGAACAATATCTCCAGGTTTATAGCTGTCACGTAGACTGCCTACTGCTGAAGGCGCTATGATCCTTGATACACCTAATGAATGAAGAGCCCAAATGTTGGCCCTACTATTGACCTTGTGTGGAGGGATGGTATGTCCTTTACCATGACGTGGAATGAATGCAACCGATCTGCCTTCATATTCTCCGATTGTTATTAAATCAGAAGTGCTACCATATGGGGTAAAGATCTTGAATGATTTTGAATTATCAAGTAATTCTGCATTATAGATCCCAGTGCCGCCTATAATACCAATTTCAGAATCGCAATCTTTCATATGTCAGTCATACTCCAAAATGCAGTTGACCTCATATCCATGTTTTTTTAGCGTATCCGTCCCTTCCAAATAGTTTAAACAAATGATAAACACGAATCCACCAACTATGCCGCCCAATTTTTCGACAAGTGAAGCAGCTGCAACCGCAGTACCTCCGGTTGCAAGCAAGTCATCTACTATTAGAATTTTCTCCCCGCCCAAAATCGCATCATTTTGAATTTCCATGATTCTAGTACCATATTCAATACTATAGGACTGTTTAATTGTAGGGCCTGGTAATTTTCCTTCTTTTCTAATCAGAACTAATCCCTTATTCAAGCTTTTTGCAAGAAGTGATCCAGGTATAAATCCACGTGATTCAATTGCAGCAATTTTGTTTACTTGAACATTAGCACACATGTGGAATAATTTTACATCAAGATAATCTATTGAATCTGGAGTCATCAAGAGTGGATTTATGTCTTTGAACTTAATTCCCTTGGTAGGAAAATCATTCCAACTTATAACCAGATCTTTAAACTGTTTGTCATTCATTATCGATTGTTCTTCATATCCTAGCCTGCTACATAATTAACGTTCCGACAAAATAATACATTTACAATAATAAAGTGGAAGTCAAGCAATCGTGTCCGTTAATAATCAGTCAGGTATTAGAAATTAAGTTGTATTTAATCCGAATATTCTATCAAAATATTCCGAGTGTTCATTGATTATTTGAGAAGATTCACCTTCATCAACCCCTGCAAGATCTTTGGCTAATTTTTTCTTGTACCCTAGTTGCATTTGTCTAGCAATTTGGATTCTTTGTGCTTGTGGTGATCCTGCACCATGCATTGATTCTGTAAGATATCCAACTGCGTTCCGTCCAAGTGTCATATTCTCAATGAGTCTTAAAATTCTCACTCTATTTTCTGTAGAAACCCCTTTTCTACCCTTTAAGTATTTTTCAAGAAGTGGTCCTGTATTAGGACTACGAAAGTCCCTTTCAGAAGGCATAGTCACCATCAGACCTCCGGCTATATCTTGTGCAAGCCTGCCGATTTCATATGGAAATCTCGTTACATTGTGTTTACAAACATTTGCCAGCATGTCGTCATTTTGATAATTTCCTGATAATGTTTTATGTGCTTGATATGATGATGCTATCCCGGCTCCGAAAATGGTTTCGTTTAGGTGAGTCATTTCAACGAGTTTGTCTTTGATATGCGACGCATTGGAAATTCCATTATAATCAGCGATTGAGGCAGCAGCCCCAATTAGAACGTCTCCTAATCCAGTTTTGCAAACATAACTACGTCTATGATAACACGTAAACCTCTCAACCAACATGGAAGCAAACTCGTATTCTCCATCCATGAAGATTAAATCATTTGGAATGAAGGCATTATCAAAAATTATCATTGCCTCTTGCCCAGAAAATTTAGAATTTCCCGCATCCAAATCACCATTCTCCATACTACGAGTATCGCAGGATTGCCTCCCATAGATGTAAGTAATTCCCTCTGCATCTGCTGGTATTGCTCCAACAATTGCGTATTGTTTATCCTCGTCCCTTAGTCTCATTGTAGGCATCACCAGTATCCAGTGTGAATTAATGCATCCAGTTTGATGTGCCTTTGCACCAGAAATGTAAATACCATTTTGGTCTCGCTTTGAAATATGAACGAAAAGATCTGGATCTTCTTGTTGCGAAGGACTTAGGCTCCTATCACCTTTAACATCTGTCATCGCTCCACCAATTACAAGATTGTCATCTTGCATTTTCTTTACAAATTTCTTAAAGCGTTCATGATATGCAGTGCCGAATTTTTTATCAATCTCAAATGTTGTTGAATAGAGTGAATTCAGTGCATCCATTCCCACACATCTTTGAAAACAGGTCCCTGTAAGTTGGCCCAGCTTTCTCTGCATTCTATTCTGATTAACCAGATCTTCGGCACTCTCAGCAATGTGCAAAAATCTGTTTACTTCATTACCTGTAAGTGAAGATCGTGCTGACGCCAATTCAGGATCTCTAGTAGCGACGTTATATGTTTCAGCTACGGCATTAATTGAAGGCCTGATCATAGGGTGGTCAACGGGTTCTTTTACTAGTTCGCCAAAAAGGTAAACTTTCATTTTACGCCCTCTCAAGCTTTGAATATACTCTTCTCCCGTCATAATCGGCATAATAATTAGAATTCACCTTGATAATATTTATATATTCTTAAAACGCCCACATTAGACTAAATTTAAAAAAAAGTCTACTTTTTGGCTCCTAATGTTCTATTTTTGAGCCTCATGTGTTTTCCATGGCATTTTCTGCACCTTGAAGCAAGTATGGGATTTTTTCCACCACAATCAAAACATATTTTATAAAATAACCTTCTCTGCTGTGCAATGTGTTTCTTATTCTGGTCAGTTATTGGCATTCAAATATGGTCTTTTTAATCCTAAATTTTTGTTTTTCGAAATTTTATGTTAAATTTGCACTAAACAAATGTTTAGAAATTTTTCGTTCAATGAAAATATTATTCAATAATTAGATTAACTGGTTAGATGATTAATACCAATAACTTAACCAATTAGAATCCTATGAACCTAACCCATTTTGATTATCATCTACAAATTGATAATCTATTTGATTTCGACATTTATGATGAAAACCTTATCTGCAATGACCTCTTTAATAATAGTATGTCTTCTGAGCAGTCAAGTAAAACTGCTGAAGGGATTAGTAAGTGGAAATGTGAAATTTGTGGAAAAATGTTTGATGATGCAGATATGTTAAATTATCACAAACTTCTTGAACACAGCGAACATAAAAGGCCGCCTATCGGAATTGGGTAAAAATATGTGTGTTATTTTAAAACTTTTTTACAATATTTGTTATCAAGAAAGTATTACTAGTTTAGAATGAGTGAGGGGAAATGGAAAAATTAGGTCAGACTGATTTATCCCTTATGAATTGAGCCACCCTTTACCAAAGATAGTAATTTATAAACCCCCTCCCCCCTTTGTCTTCTAAGGTCTGACAATTTTTATTACTGGCAAGGTTTCTATATCACTGATGTTCGGCAAAGCAAAATGTAAAATATGTGGTCAGAATGTTAGGTTTGCACTCAGACACCTAAGACAAAGGCATCCTGAGATTTTAAATGATCAAGATATTGTGAAATTAAGAATGGAAACTGTTATGAGAAGATACTTTACGTAGCAATAAGTGAATTTGCACAGAATTTATGACTTTATGACACCATCTAGCCTAGATCTGAAATTAAAGAATAGTGAGGTAATTATGAATTCGAAAAAACTTTCAAACTACAAGCTGAAGTGAGGAGAGCAATTATTAATATATGAAAATAGAAAGTGCGTTAAGGGATCAATATAGAAAATTAGCAAAAGACCAAGGTTACAGGAGTAGGTCTTCATATAAGCTGTTAGAGCTTATTAAGAAATATAACATAGTGAAAGAAAGCGACACCGTTTTGGATATTGGATGTGCCCCAGGTGGATGGTTACAAGTTTCCAAGAAATATTCAGGTGTAAATGGGAAAGTTGTTGGTATTGATATAAGTCCAATCCAACCGATTGCTGGAACTTCGGTATTTCAGGTTGACATAGAGGATCCGAATATCTTACAAATTATCAAGCAAAGGTATCCAAATTCATTTGATGTAGTACTGTCTGATTTATCTCCTAACGTTAGTGGAATCTGGCACTACGATCACGAGAGACAAATATCACTAACATTAGTTGCATTGCAGATATCGAAAAAGCTTTTGAAAGTTGGTGGCAACGCGATATTCAAAATCTTTGAGGGTGAATATTCAGGAAATGTTAAACAAGAGGCATGTAGAATATTTAAGAAAGTAACAACAAGCAAGCCAAAGGCAAGCAGGCAGAGAAGTAGTGAATTTTATCTAGTCTGTTCAGCATTTACTGGGATGAATAATAGCTCATGAAACTGCAAAAAACTAGAATTAGTCATAGTATAACTAAAATTAAAGCGATTCACCGACACCAGGGGTTTCTTTCTCAAGTTTAGCAATCTTTTTTGCCAGATTCTCCATAGTACCGGGAATATGACATTTGCACATACAATCAAGACATTCAAGGTGCCTATTATTCTTGCAATCGCTTGAAATGGAGGTAGTGCTCATCAGTATTGAGGATACTAGAATGAATATTATAGTCTTTTCCTGGATCATCCCAGAATCTGTCTATTAATTGTTTTTTACAATAAAATCAACTACTTAATACTTTAGAAAGATTTTATTTAATGAATAATATGTAACTTCCTACCTTATTGTTTAAATTTAATGTAATATATTTCAAATTGACTAATGAAAAACTATGACCTGAAGTCAATCTGGATTTGTAAAGAATGTAGTTCTACGTTTTCATTTCGCTCTGATGTTGAAGAACACGTCGATAAATTAGGGCATCGCAACATTAATGAGTACGACATGATGTCCGGAAAGCTGTTAAGCGAGAAATAATCCTTCAAGACAACATTTTTTCAAAAAGTTCCATTACACGAGCCTAATTAATAGTTAATATAAAGAAAAAATTGAGTAGATTCTGAGCCGGGGTCGCCTAGCCTGGTAGGGCGCAAGCCTGGAACCATCCAAGTACCGAAAGCTTGTGACCTGTGAAGGTCTCGAGGGTTCAAATCCCTCTCCCGGCGTACTTTATAATCATACTCACGGTCCAACTGATGTTTAACTATTTTAGAATGTACGCTGTGTTAACAAATATAACAACAATTCACTCAAAAAAAAGTACTGCTTAAATTAGTGCTCATTCTACTTGTTGTAGATAAGAGATGTACTATAAGATTATCAACGGTAAAAAAATAGTTGTTGCTTTAATTGCACTTGTAGCGGTTGCACTATCTCCATCACTTGTTCATAGTGCAATGGCAAAGAACATCGTAGGAACTAATGGTGATGATGATCTTCCAGGAACTAATAAGGATGATAGCATATGGGGACAGAAAGGCGATGATACCATTTGGGGAAAAGATGGACATGATAATCTGTATGGAGAAGATGGAGATGACAACATCATGGGAAATTCTGGTGATGATTACATATTGGCAGGAGATGGTGAAGACATAGTTGAAGGGAATGGTGGCGATGATACCATATATGGTGGAAAGAATTCCGATGTGATTCAAGGTAATAGTGGCGATGATGACATAACAGGTGGAAAGGGCAATGATATACTAGAAGGAAATAAGGGCAATGACTTTATTTATGGAAGTAAAGGCGCTGATTGGATGGCAGGAAACCAAGGAAATGATTGGCTATATGGGGAAGAAGGGGATGACAAACTAAAAGGTTATGCAGGTAAGGACAACCTAGCTGGAGGAAGTGGCGATGATAGATTATCAGGTGGAAAGGGAAATGATAAACTCAATGGCGGATCTGGTGATGACGTACTCAAAGGTGGCTCAGGAGCCGATAAATTTGACTGTGGAAGCGGACATGATATTATCCTAGATTATCATCCGTCAGAAGGTGACACCAAGAAATCAAATTGCTAAGATTTCTAAATATTTTTTAGTGAGATCGTATTTTTTTATTGGTCGCAAAATTTCATTTATAATAAGATTTCTATCTTAAACAACTTTTTATTCAATTCTTGTGTAGATACATTCTAGGGACTCGATATATTTTCCAAATCCATAAATCTTATTAGTATTGTTTAAATTATCGTTAACATGTTAAATGGTTGTCTCGAAATGAAATTGCTAAAGTACGGTTTTGTAGTTTTATTGATACTAGTGTCAACAATGGTTATCATGCATCCAACATCGATTCAGGTTTTTGCTCAAGGTGCAAATTCGACAAATGCAACTGGGACAGAAGTGCCATTATTTGATGGAGCAAAACCTCTTTTTGTTCCAAAATCTGAAGATGGAGCTGTTCCTCCTCCTCCGCCATCGGACGCAATTAAAGTACAAGATTTACCAAAAGAAAATCCCATTAAGGATCCTGATACTGATCCACTCTCAATTACCAATAGAACTGAAATATTACAGATACTCCCAGCAAACGCTACAAAGATTATAAAACATGTTGACGAAGACCTGAAAAATAGTACAGGAATAGGACTTGCTCCGGCTGACGTATTAGAAAATATAACATCTGGGAAATCTAATGATAATAAATCAATTCTTGAAGTTGCATCCCCACAAGATATTAAAAAAATTGAATCAGTGGACTCAGCTGTAGCCAATGCTACAGGTGGCCAAGAGGATGAAGATGAGCCTGTTACAAATGCAACTAAAGGCATAGCGACTAATGCTACCAATGCTACAAGTGGAGAAACTCCAGGTCAGACAAGGGAACAGCAAAAACAATCTGAAGGCGAAAAAGAACAAGCCAAGACTGGGGCAGAAGAACAAGCTCTAGCAGGAACACCTGAAGCCACTAACATGACTAATGCTACGGGTGGAGAAAAATCAGCTCAGACAGGAGAAGAACAAAAACAATCAGGAGGAGAAGAGACTACTACTATTATTGGTAAACAAAAACAATCAGGAGGAGAAGAATCTCTAAACAATACTAACGTTACCAGTATGCTTAACTCTACTGATTCAAAAGATAGGAACAATAATCCTGAAGATGGCGGCTAGAACGAATAATCATTCATCATAAAGGACAGAATATCAATCTACGCAATATTTAACAATAAACAATTCGAGAGCACAGAAATTCAATTTTTTAGTTTTTCATTCCAGCTTTTTATTTGACTTCCAAGCACGTGGATAAGTATTAGGTTTCATTATCAATCTATGAATATTGAATGCTATACCCTTGTCATTTTGTCTAATTTCTTCCGCACTCATAATCGCTTCACTCAGAGCAATAATTTCACCTTTTAATGAGTAGATTACAACTTTATCCCCTCTAGTTATAGTCTTGTCAATAGCCACAATTCCGGGAATCGCTACTTGTGCGCCATGACAGAGTGCATCAACCGCAGAGTCTTTTACTGCAACAGAAGCAACTCCTTCAAGTGCCATTTCAATTGGTTTAATAATAGAGCGAATTTTTTCTTCCTGTTTTGTCTCTTTATATGTCTCCATAGCATCAACCAAATCATGTAACCTAACTAATTTGTCACTAGTTTCTGAAAAGACACTCACTCTTGTTCTCCTCAATTCAAACATTGTTGCCCCTGTTCCAAGTACCTCCCCTATATCATAAACAAGTTTTCTAATGTAAGTTCCTGCCTCACATAGCACTCGAATAAGTAACAAGTTATCCACACTCTCTAGTCTCTGTAATTCGTATATTCTTCTAACACGAGTTGCTCTCTTTACAGATGACCTCTGAGGAGGTCTTTGGTAAATTTCTCCTGTAAATTCTCGAAATACGCCGTCAATTTGAGATAGGTCTTTTTGTTGATGAACTCTTGCTACAGCGTAATATTCCTTTGGACCTAATAGAAGTATTGATAGCGCTTTGGTTGCATCTCCCAATCCTATTGGCAATAGACCAGTAGTACCAGGATCAAGGGTACCGCTATGACCTGCCTTGGCAATTCCTAGAATTTTCTTTGTCCAAGCAACTAATTCATGGCTAGTTGGTCCTGAAGGCTTATCTAATAAGATAATCCCATAATCTAAAAGGACATCCAATGGTCTATTATTATGGTAATGTCCATACTTATTGTTAGTAACATCATCATTTATGATCTCTAAAGTATCAAGTTTTAATGTCATGGTATGTCATATTATATTACTGAACTTTCATGTTTTTTATAATTTCCTTACACAAATAGACTAGTGAACTGAGCGTAAGAATTTCAGTATTTATCATGAAATCGAAAACCTCTAAGCTTTCTCCAAATTCACAGCCATAAACTTTCTTGTAGATTTTATTATTTTCCCTATCTCTCATCTTCACAATGCGTAAAGCATCTGACAAAGAGATCTGGTCACGTTTTGACATTCTTTCAGATCTTTTCTGCTGAGATGCGCTAAGCCAAAAGGTTATTGGATCACATGACAACCAAGGAAGAGTGTGACTAGTAATAATAACGTTCCCCTGCTTAGTAATATCGAGTAATTTTTTATCCACTTGTCTGTCAAATAAAGGATTCTTTTTTCGTTCTTTCATAAACCCAATTGCCTCTTCAGAATCCCACCAATCATTTCCTGATACTGTGTATCCTTGTTGTCTTGCTATTTCCTTTAAAATATCTCCTCCGTTGTACAATTTAAAGCCAAATTCTTTTGAAAGAGCCTGCGCCAATGTAGTTTTGCCAACAGCTGCACTTCCCGATATAACTACGCTAATATCCTGTATATTATTAAATTTCAATTTTCTTGTCACTTGATTTGTTATATTATCAACCAATATTCATATATATGCAACTTTTGAACTTATGTTCATCAAGCAGATTTTTTGAGTAATTCGACCACATGTGATGTAGCAGAGTCGATCATATTGTCATGATTATAAATAATCTCAAATGGGGCTCCTGTTAAAATAGAAAGTGATGAAATGATTGACAACGAAACATCTATGTCCATCTTAATATCGTTATCAGAAATTATATCTCTAGATCGTGTATTGTCGCTTTTTCTCCTTTTCAGAATCTCTTCCGAATTTGCAGTTACTAGGACCAGTCTGTCAGGCTTCAGTTTCAAAATCAAATTCATCGGTAATCCAGGGTAGTAACCCGATGCGGTCTTAATAAAAAGATGCGTATCAACAATTACCGTAGACTCTTTTAACCTAGAAATATAATTAGCTGCCTTAGTTTGTAATTTTTGTTGCAAATCTATTGAAAGTTTTCTTAACTCATCTCTATCATTTATTCCCAATTTTTTTGCTTCCTCAAACATAACAGACCCAAAAACTACAGTCCGTACAGTCGTTCCCATATTTTTCAACGTCTGTGTGGCATTAGATATAATAGTACTCTTTCCTACTCCAGGAACTCCAACTATCACAACTATTTTTTTTCTAGGTTCTTCCAAGGAGTGACGCCAGTTTAGGCATGTGAACATCCACTTGTTCGCGGATGAGTAGGTTATAATAATTAACCAAAATATCCACCATAAGCAATATCCCAATCCCCGTACCAAACACACTTAGTACATTTGAGACTGCTGCCAAAAGCCCTATGATTATCCCCCCTGCTATTGTAACTGCTGGAATATATTTATTCAGCAAAGTTTGAACAGAACTCTGAGTTCTTCTAAAACCGGGAACCTGTACATCAGCATCCAATAAATTCTTCGCCGCTGATTTAGGGGATAAACCTCCCAGTTCCACCCATAAACGTCCAAATACTGTAACTATCCCCGTCCAAAAAATAACATAAACTACAGTTCTGAGCGGATCCTGAAGTGCGTGTTCGAACGTTCTTGGAGCAGTAATGTAATACAATATTCCTCCAGTCGGAGACTGGGAGCTTTGAGGATCAAACTGAGCAATATAGTTAAACACTGGATTTGCATTTTCAGGATTATAGTTTGCCCATAACATCTGACCTATAAAAACGGCGTTTGCCAATAGCGCCGACGCCAAAATAACAGGAATATTAGACGTGTACAGCAACTTTATAGGATATACAGCAGTAAATCCTCTATACTTAGTTGATACAATAGGTATATCCACATGAATACCCTGCACATATACCAGAGCCAACAAAACCAAAGAAGTAACTATTAGACCAAATATGCTTGGAAGCTGTCCGGTTCTAAATAATACATTCGACATGTCGCCTTGTGCAGCTGAATGTATAATGTACGGTATTACTCCTACTGGTCCATCCTGAGCAGGTATCGGGCTAAAAATACTCCACATAATCCCTTGGGCAACCCCTGCCATTATAAACAGACTTATGCCAGACCCAAGACCCCACCCTTTTTGAATCGTTTCATCAAGGTACATTACAATAAGACTTGAGCCAACCAGTTGCGCAACCAATATAGGAATAAAACTCGGACTGGCAAGCAGGTGGCCGTAAACACTAACACCATACAATGATCCTTCTGCGACAATAACAATAATAGTAACTATCTTTGTTGCAGACGTAAAGAGAGAACGATCATCAGGATCTTTGAAATTCAATTTTATCAACTCAGAACCTTTTAACAACTGCATTAACAAGCCAGCAGTAACGATTGGTCCAATACCCAACTCCAGCAACGTACCTTGTTGTGCTGCAAATATGACCCTAGCAAATGCTAGGAAATCAAATTTAGGTGAATCTGTTACACCATATAGCGGAATTTGACCCATAACAAGATAAGCAAAAAGTGCAATTCCGCACCAAATGAATTTCTCACTTAATCCAATTTTCTTTTTAGGTTTCTCGACTTGAGGTATATATGATGATACCGTTTTAACGAATGATCTGACTAGACTTTCATTGTGCACTGTGCTCATTTGATATTATACTACCCCCTGCAGACTCAATTTTCTTTTTAGCAGCTGCAGATGCTTGTGATACTTTAATTACATAACTTTCACTTATAGTCCCGCCACCCAAGAGTTTTTGAATCCCTAATGAGCCAAGATCTAGAACTGTCTTTGCGTCATTTTTCCCATTGATTCTAAGTGCGATATTTGCAAGATCTCTTAAATTTATCCATTTTTTGACTAAGAATCGGCTATAAGAATTAAGTGTATCATGCCCAAAGTGATCTGGCTCTTCGATTACTGTTCGAATCCAAAAGTGCTTATGTTTTCCAGCTCCACCGATTCCTCCCCGACTACCAGATTGTCTGTGCTGGCCTATTTGACCCCACCCACAATATCTTGAACCGCGATGTCTTCGACTTTTTCTCAATCTGGTGGCCATCTTTAATAAACCTTATACAATCAAAAGATTATCTGTAAATATAAATGTAAAACTCATTACTTGTTCAATCAAGCTATATCATTTTTTTTACAATTTCAAGCAAGTCTTTGTTATTGCCAAGTGTACCTCCATCTGAGAACTGTCTTTTGATGCTCTTCTTAAAGCCCCCCTTCGGTGAATTCAAACTGAACCAGGGTTTAACATTATTTTGCTCGGAAAATTTTATTTTATCATTTACTATAACATCAACCAATTCATCAATGCCCCTGTAGTCTTCTTTGCTATTGCCCGTCTTTTTTAGTGAAGCTGATCCTGGATTCTTGTTTTTGCCCCTATTTTCAATTAATGTTTTTACAATTTCACGATCTGCTTTTGACCATGCTACCCATTGACTAATTTTTCTTAACATTCCTAAATATTCTGAGGTTTCTGGCACCAGAGTAGCTGAAAATTTTTTGTTCAAGTAAAGATTCTTTAGCGTAGTGACAGCCCAATACGGTACATTTACCGTTCCTCTCACCCTAACCACTAATAACGCCATTTTTCATCCTGTAATGTAAGTTGAGTTTAATGCATTAAATATAGCCATCGCAGTGGAAGTCATAGTATTAGTAGATCCGAATGTTTTTGTCCATGCATCTTTAATACCAGCGAGCTTTAATAGATTTTTTATGTTTTCTCCTGCTACAAGACCTAATCCTCGTGGTCCTGGAAGAATTTCTACTTTCACACTCCCTCCTCTTCCTCGAACATTGAAAGGTACGGAGTGAAGCTGCGTGCACCGGCATTCCCAACTGCCACAACCCAATTTCACGGGGATTATATTGAGGTATGAATTTATTGTTGCCTTATCAATTGCAATTCTCATTTGAGAAGCTTTGCCCATACCTATACCAAACCATCCTGCCTCATTCCCTACAGCAACTAGCGCACTAAACCTGGTCATCTCTCCCGCATCGGTTTGCTTTTGCACTATGCCAACGTGTACTACTTGACTCTTCATATCTGGCAAAAGGTGCTTTACTATTTCGGATTCTTGTATACGGAAGCCGTTTTCATAAATTTGTTCCATTGAACTAATTTTATTTTCAATTACCATCTGGCCTAAGGCCGTTCGAGGCTTCCATACCGTTGCTTGATCACTATTTTTAGAACTACTCATTTCGAGTCCCCTTTCTTTCTAGACGATTTAGACTTAGTCACATGGTTAGGCTGTTTCTCCGATTTTTTTTCACTTATCTCGTTTACAATTCTATCCTTTACTTCTGAAAAATGACTACTATATTTTTCTGGTTCGAGTCCTAAACCTAAGTTTGAAGAAAATCTCGATTTGTAAAGTGTATCATTTGTTTTTAGATTATTTGCATATTCTGCTATGTGACTACCTTGAATCCTTTGTTCTGAGGGAATAATATTTTCTGGAAAAGGCAATTCTAATCCAGCCTCGGACAACCCCTTCAAACATGCTGCAATTTTTGTCGTAAAGTGCCTTTTGCCGATATATAATATTGCACTGCTTAGTTTTTTCTTTAAACATTTTTTTCCTAATAGGAGCCCAACTAGATAACATGAAGGTATATTTTTCCGAGATCCTTTCCAGCCAAATGATAATAATTCGTTACTATGTACAGAGGCCATTACCATGTCTCCTTGGAGATTTGGTCTTATTAATTGCGCTGTAACATTTTGATTAGTGACATTAACTGTTACAAAATCCTTTCTACCCATTAATAATTTTTCTCGCTTCCTGTAATTTGTTTTTCCTTCTCTTATCCTCCTGAATGTGGAATTGTAAACCATAAACTGAAAATTCACCATTGTATCCTATTTATAATTTTGACAAGAATATGAATTACTTATAAATCATTATATCGATTTCGTCATGTCAGCAGCTGACATCTTATTTGCTACCATAGCGGCAAAGGCCCCTGCCCCTATCCCGTTATCAATATTAACCACTGTCATTCCCATAGTACATGACTGAAGCATTGAAGCCAAGGCTGCAATGCCATTGGAACCATACCCATATCCTGTTGAAGTTGGAACCCCTACTACAGGTATATCTATAACTGAAGAAACAAAAGAACCCAATGCCCCTTCCATGCCGGCTATTACAATTATTATGTGGACTTTAGCATTTATCATCTTCACTACGGCTTTCAGCGTTCTATGAACGCCTGAAATTCCAACATCATATTCTATAACAGTCTTACTTCCCATTACCTCTGCCATGATTTTTGCCTCTTCAGCTATTTTAATATCAGAAGTTCCGGCGCAAAGTATACCGACTTTACCATCCCTCTTAGGAAACTTGTAGGAATTCGCAGAAATCAACATTGTATTGATACCATTAAAAACCTTAAAATTTTTCTTTGCAAAATTTTTACATAATCTATCCTTATAATCTATACTAACTTTACTTATAACCGCAAATTTTTTCTTGTGAAGCGTAGCTGTAATAATTCTTAAAAGATCTTTATACTCTTTCCCTTGCGCAAAAATCACTTCAGGTATTCCGCTCCTCATCTCACGAAGGGGATCAATTTTTGCTAGATTTTTTTCTACGTATTCAACTGAATAAATTCTTAATTCTTGTTCAGCAGCAGTAATAGATATTTCGCGCTTTGCCAGCTTTTCTAATATTTTTCTAATCTCCATTTACTTCAATTAGAATTTTGACTTCGATCTATACTTCATATCGACATGCTTTTAATTGCATTCTTGACACTGCTAACTCCAAGGTCAAAGACTTTCATTTCATCTTCATTTAATTTTAGTTCAACTATTTTCTCAATTCCTTCACTTCCAATCACACATGGTACACCTATACATACATCGCTGTAACCATATTCACCTTCAAGTAAAGCTGATACTGGCAATATTGTTTTTTTGTTTCTTATGATACTCTCAACCATGGTTGCAACTGCATTTCCGGGAGCATAGACTGTCGCACCTTTTAGTGAAATTACTTCAGCAGCTGCCTTTTTTGTCTTGTTGATGAGATCTTCCGATTGTTCTCTCGTTATGAAATCAGTTAACGGTATCCCGCCCAAACTTGAAAATCTAATAAGTGGCAACATGTTCTCTCCGTGTTCGCTTATTACCATCGCTTGAACTGAGTCTCTAGATATCCCAGTAATTGTGCTGATATGCTCTTTAAATCGCGATAGATCTAACATTCCGCCCATACCCATCATGTTGGCTCTTTGACCTGCTAGTGACTTAATTACAAGGTATGTCAATGGGTCTAGTGGATTCGTTACTACTATTATATTTGAGTTTCGAGCATAGCTCTTGATATTATTGCACACTCCCTTTACTATCTCAGCATTTGTTTTCAGCAAATCCATACGAGTCATTCCGGGTTTTCTTCCTATTCCTGCTACTACAATTACAAACTCTGATCCTTTCATGTCTTCATAGTTATTAGAACCACGTACATCGCAGTCTACACCTCGCTCCGCCAGTTGATGGTTAATGTCCATTGCTTCTCCTTGTGGTAAACCTTCAATTATATCAAGCAATAAAATATTGCCTAGTTCTCTAATTGAGCAATTTAGAGCCACAGAAGAACCCACTTTGCCAGCTCCTATTACTGTAATTTTCATTTCAGAAACAACGCACTTTATGATTATTTATAAATTTTCAATATTAATGAAAATCAATGATTAAGAAAAATACGAAGACGATACATACATTATCTCGGATTTAGAGAAATGCTAGCTTAGCAGGTCAAATGATATATAGTTTTCCTACTCAGCGTAAAAATCGCAGATTATCTTGTTTAAATAAAGATTTTATGCATAATGTTTTTATGCAAACACGAATTCTATTTTTCATGGAAGGATATTGTGTTAAGTGTAAACAGAAAAGGATGATGAATGATGAAAAAAAGATAACTATGAAAAATGGAAAGCCGGCAACCCAAGGTATATGTTCCACTTGCGGTACCAAAATGTTCAGAATTGGAAAATAACCAAGAATGAAATTTATGAACACATAAATAATGAGTTAGCCATCAAATTATTTTTTTTAATTATTTTGATGGTGTGAGATTTCTAAGAGGATCCTTTTTGTTAGTTACATTTTGAGTATGTATCACATTTGGATCATTTTTTAAACTCTCATTATTGTCAATTCCTTTTAATTTAGTCGATTCGTAACTATCGAGTTTTTCAAGCGCCAGAGTAATTTCAGTCTCTAATTTTTTTATTTTTTCTGCTTCAATGCCCATTGAATTATCCGGATTTTCTCTCCGAAAAGAGGTATATTCAAAATTATGATGAACGAGATCATGTTGAGTTTGTTTTGGTTGTTTTGTTAGAGTTTTAAGATTACTGTCAGAGATCTCCTTAAGTCTTGTATCTATAACATTAATTTTGTTTTCTATTATAGAAACAAGACTGTTCTTAATCGAATTTAAATCGTAAAAGTCAACAACTGATCTGGTTCGTTCAATTTCTTCATCACATTTTCTTAAATCTTCACCGTATTTTATCATCAGCCTATCATATTCCAATTGAGTTAGTTTGCCTTCTTGAAATGTTTCATGTATTTTTCTCACGGAGCTATTAATAATCGATTTTTCAACTTCCAGTGAATCCAATTCAGCTTTCATCATTTTAAGATCAGAACTATTCTTATTGGTATCAATGAAATTTACTTCCATGCTACTATTCTTTTTATTGCGTAGTATCGTTATTCCCTGTCTTTTTATGTGATGAAAAACAAGGGAAGATACTGCACCTAGACCTATTGAAAATGATGCAATAAACAAGTCCAAATATGAGATATTAAACTACAACATACTGTTAAATCTTGTCCCTAGAATGTCTAGGTTACTCTGCGTTTTATCCAATCATATTTACGCATTTTTGGATCCGGATATCCACACTTTGCACAACGCTTGTGTCTCTTGTGAAATGAATTGTGCCCGCATCTTCTGCATCTTATGTGAGTCCTTTTTCTAGTGAACTTCCCCATTGATGTGGTTCCTCTTGTCATACTAATTCTCCCCCAGTAGGATCAAATTGATATTATCAAAGAGGCGGTGGAGATATCATAACAACGTTATCTCCTCTTACAATAATTGTTCCAATTTCATTTGATTTTCCTTCATCAAGTAATTCTACAGAATTGTCTAGTAGCAAATTCATGTGTTGATCAAACCCATGCAAATTTCCGCGAATTACTTTACTCCCTTTTAATTTTATGAGTACTATTTTACCTAAGCTTTCGTCAAGTATTTTTACAGCCATGTCAACGGACATCTATTTCACTACCTATGGTATTGCTTAAAGAAGGTCTATATTAAAGTTAATAGTTATTAATCACATATTAAATAAGGATAATTTTGAGTGCTATTAAAAAACACCATTTTCACTAATAACAAAAACTAATTCAGGACGTAAAAATGATCTACAATTCAAGTAAGTCATCAAGTTCTTTTATTGACCTGACAAGATTCTTGACTGTGACTGATATTATTTTATTGCCTTCTTTCGCAGAAGCTGTGGTGGGGTCACCCCAAACACCACTTTTTGTTATCTTAAAGGACGATGGATTATTCAGAAAAGTAGAATATGTAGCGAGTAGTCTCTTTTCGTCGACATATCCTTTTTTGGCTTTTTTCATTTGAACCAGCTTTGGTACAATAGCGAGCATTAATGAAGTTTCTACAAATCCGGCATGATCGAACTCCCTTTCAATCAGCTCCCAGTAGTTAATGCCAAACACATTGATTCCTGCCTTATTCTTAATTACCTTCTGAGAAAGGTACTGCAGCACTCCCCTATTTCCATGATGACCATTTAATATTATGATATAATTAAAACCATTTTCACCCAATGAAATACATGTTTGAACAAGAAGTTCTGAGAGTAGATCATTGCTAATTGAAATATTGAAAAATGGCTGATGTTCATATGATACTCCGTAAGGGATAGATGGTAATACATATGAAAAAACCCTTCTTGAAACTTGGTTAGCCAAATACTCTGCGATTATTGTGTCTGTAGTTATGGGAAGGTGTGGCCCATGTTGCTCTATTGAACCTAATGGGATTATTATGCGCCTATCATTATTTTCTATCTCATAACTACTGAGATTGTAAAAAGACATCAATAGAATTGATATTAACCTGAGTTATTAAACTAATCAAAAAAATCCATTATTATCATAATTTGAATAGTATCACCTTCTAGTGTTTATTCAGTGTTTTTAAGGACCACACGACCCCAATTTACCTCTATACGGTTATTTAGATATAGCGTTACTGCCTTTAGCAACGTTACTGCTTCTAGCTTTTGACCACGTCTCTTAATCGACTCGACAGTGTCATCTTGTCTAACTTTGAATGACTCTTGACAAATGATGGGGCCTTGATCGAGATCTTCAGTTACAAAATGAGCGGTACACCCAACAATTTTTGCACCTCTTTCATATGCTTGGACGTAGGCGTAGGCTCCTGGAAAGGCTGGTAGTAACGATGGATGAATGTTAATTATCCTATCTGGATACCGCCATACAAAGTTTGGTGTCAGTATCCTCATGTATCTTCCCAGAACGATTAAATCTACATTATAGCGATCCAATATTTCCAGGATTTCATTCTCTGCAGCCGATTGTCTGGAGTGTACTATGTGATGAAATGGAATATCGTATTTTTGTGCGATAGAATTGGTAGTGTTCTCACTTCCTACAATAACAACTATATTTGCAACTATCTCACCAGAACGTTTTGCATTTAACAGTTTGATGAGGCAATGGCTTTCTTTGCTTACAAAAATGGCAATGTTCTTTAATCTTTTAGGTTCTTGGTAGTGAATTTTCACTTCCATCTCTAGCTTTTTTCCCAACTGTCTTAGTTCCCTGTCAAATAATTTTTGGTTAAAATCATGGTGGTGAAATGACGCTTCAAGTTGCATTCCAAATAGTCCATTGATAACATTTTGATTTATTTGTTCAACATTTCCATCGTTTTTGAAGATAAAATTTGTTACATCAGCAACAACGCCTTTTCTGTCTTTACCTACAACTGTTACCTCAACTATTAGTCTATCATTTCTGCTCATCGTTAGAATTTATTAAAAAGCGTCAAAATTAAAGGATTCTAAAAATCATAACACTAATGCTTAAATAAGCTAACTCCAATCCTAAAGCGATGATAAATCCACTTATGGTGAATTTTAGATCTAATAAAGTAGAGTAAGGTATATTCTCGATGTTTTGCCATTCAGAATTGGTTTGCAAGAAATGAGTCCTGAACAGAGACAGAAAATTTTAAGGAAATCAAGAAGGGACTTTGATTATAATAATCCTACACGAAAATGTTCTGTTTGCTATACACTATCAGGATGGCATTGCTATACATGTAACGAAGATTTTTGTGACATTCATTTTCATGATGAAAAACACAAAAAATTGTGCAGTTTTTAATAGTTTGAATAATTCTATATTATTCAGAAATTTATAAATTTAGTAGAGATAAATGAAAGAATAATACAAAAAAGCAGATATTTTTTATGAATTTCAGTGCGGGGGGTGGGATTTGAACCCACGAATCCCTAAGGAACAGGGATCTAGGAATTTGAATGTGATCCATTCTAAGCATCGCACTCGGTTTGGACGAGACCTGCGCCGTTGACCTAGCTTGGCAACCCCCGCATCGAATTCTGAATGTTATTCGGCCAAATTTATCTATTATTTAGAATATATTGGTGTTTAGTTATTAACGATAAGAATATGCCACTGTTTGGGACTAATGGAATTAGGGGAGTTTTTGGGAAAGATCTTACTCTAGATTTCCTGGTAGATGTGACTCACTCATTGGCAGCTTATTATAATGAAGGTTCAATTTTGATCGGAAGAGATGGTCGAAATTCAAGTCATATAATGCTTAATATTATTACTGCTGTCTTAAATTCAAATGGAATAGATACGGTAGACGCAGGCATTTTGCCAACACCATGTCTGCAGTACGCAACGAAAAAAAATGAATTTAAAGGCGGGGTTATGATAACTGCCTCTCACAATCCTCCAGAATACAATGGGGTTAAACCCATTGCGAAAGATGGAGTCGAGATATCAAGGGATGATGAGATATTGGTTGAAGACATATTTAGGAATAAAACGTTTATTAATTCAAATAAGATAGGTAGAAATTTCAAAGATGAAATGATAATTGATGCCTATATTGATGATGTTTTAGAATTAGTCGACGTAGATAGGATCAAACAACATAACTTCAAAATAACGATGGACTTAGGAAATGGTGTTCAATCTCTAGTTGCACCATTACTGGCAAAGAGACTTGGCTGTACGGTAATAACGGTTAATGGAACGATAGATGGAAGTTTCCCTGGAAGGGGATCAGAACCAACACCATCAAACCTAGATATACTAAGATCTATCGCAAAAGAAACTGAATCTGATATGGGTGCTGCGTACGATGGTGATGGAGATAGATCCATATTTTGTGATGAACTAGGAGTGGTCCACTGGGGTGACAGAACAGGAACATTATTAGCCAAATACCTGATCACCACTAGACACCCGCGTGCGAAAATTGTATGCCCTGTAAACACTACTCATATCCTCACAAAAATTGCACAGGAAAATAATTCAGAAGTTTATCATACAAAAGTTGGTAGTGTTGAAGTATCGCGTGAAATGGTTAAACAGAATGCACTTATCGGAATGGAAGAAAATGGTGGTTTCATGTATGGTGTACTAAATCAAGTAAGAGATGGCGCACTCACGACTGCCTTAATGCTCGATTTACTAGCGTCCGAGAAAAAGCTGCTTTCGGAATTATTTTTGTCTCTTCCAGTAGTATTCCAATATAAATCCAAGTTTCAGTGCTCAGACATGGGATTAATTAAAAAAGTAATAGATAACGTAAAGAATCATGGAAGTCCAATGAAAATCGAGAAACTTGACGGAGTTAAGGTTTGGTTAGATGAAGAGAGTTGGTTAATGCTACGTCCCAGTGGAACTGAACCTCTGATTAGAATTTATGCAGAATCTTCAGACGAAATGTTACTCAACTCGAAAGTGAATGAATATACTCGGATTATTAGAGAGACATTAGGTGAAGATTAATATTTTGCTCGGCAACATTTTTAATACGCCTCCACTTTTATTCAGTAGATTATAGATGATCCCAATGGGTGATGGATAATAAAATGAGTAAGCCGTTTTATGTAAAATTTGAAACTCCAAAAGATCTTGTAAACGCAGTATATGAAGCAGTTAGGGTAGCCAAGCAAAGTGGAAGCGTAAGAAAGGGAACTAATGAAACTACAAAGGCGATAGAAAGGGGAATTGGCAAATTGATAGTAATAGCAGAGGACGTTCAACCGCCTGAGGTCGTTGCCCATCTTCCAATCATTTGCGAAGAGAGAAATACTCCGTATATTTTTGTACCGAGTAAGCAACAGTTGGGCGAGTCGCTTGGTATTGAGGTTGGATCCGCTGCTGCAACAATTGTTGATGCAGGAGAGGGTCAACACATAGTTGATCAAGTTATCGGAACACTAGCCAACATTAAAGACAAGAAGGAGTGATTTCATTATTGAGTAAAGCTTCAGAGATAAAGGTAACCCCAGCAGAAGTTATACAAATAGTAGGAAGAACGGGCATAGCAGGCGAAGTAATCCAAGTTAGAGTAAAAGTTCTAGAAGGAAAAGATAAAGGTCGAATTCTAACACGAAATGTCAAGGGTTCCATCAGAATGAAAGACATTCTGATGTTGAGAGAAACTGAGAGAGAGGCTAGAAAGATAAAGTAGTGAAGTCGATTGAGCAAAGTAGCTGGTTCTCTTCGTAATTGTTTCTTTTGTGGAAAACACATTCCTGCAGACGAGGGATTGATGTTGGTAAAAAATGACGGAGCTATTCAATGGACTTGTTCCGCAAAGTGTAAGAAAAACATGAGGTTTAGACGTGACCCCCGAAAATTCAAATGGACGCGAAAGTATGTTAAAGGCGGCATTAAGGTCAAAAAGTAAGAATCAAATATGTCAAATCAGGAAAAGACTCTAATAGTCATCAAACCTGATGGGTTTAAGAAGGGTCTCGTTGGAAAAATTATTTCAAGATTTGAAGACAGGGGCTTTCAAATTGTTAATCTCAAGTTATTTCAATTTGATGTTGATTCAGCAAGGAGATTCTATGAAGCACATAAAGACAAACATTTTTTTGATGAATTAGTTTCTTTCATTTGCTCTGGCAATACAGTTGCATGTATTATAGAAGGGAATAATGCAATTTCAACTGTAAGATTAATGATTGGAAACACAAAATCAACAGAAGCATTACCAGGAACAATTAGAGGAGACTTTGGGATCGGCTTCACCGATAACATAATACATGCCTCTGATTCCGTTGAAAGCTTCATAAAAGAGTCCAAAATCATTTTTAATTAAGTGAGACTTCGCCAACCAGTAGTTGTGGTATTAGGTCATGTAGACTCGGGCAAGACGTCACTGCTTGACAGAATTCGTGGAACAGCAGTTCAATCCAGAGAAGTGGGGGGTATAACTCAGCATATCGGTGCAAGCTATTTTCCAATCGAAACAATTAGAAAAATAACTGGAAAACTATTCGATAAACTGTCCAAGTCAGAGAATCTCGTTCCTGGCCTACTAGTAATAGACACTCCAGGACATGAGGTCTTCGCAAATCTTCGCATGAGGGGAGGCTCTGCCGCCGATATAGCAATAGTTGTCGTTGACGTTAATAAAGGTCTTGAAGCTCAGACAATAGAAAGCTTAGATATATTAAAAAATAGAAAAGTCCCATTCATCATCGCCCTCAATAAGATAGATCAAATATCTGGTTGGAAAAAAAACACCTCTATATTGATTGCAGAACAATTGAAAATTCAAGATCCGACAATCGTATCCTATTTGGATGAAAAAGTCTACAATGTTGTGGGTGCTCTTTCTCGATTGGGATATAATTCGGAAGCATTTTGGCGTGTGAAAGATTTTACAAAGGAGTTGGCAATTGTCCCGGTGAGCGCTGTAACAGGAACTGGTATACCTGAGCTTCTAGCAGTTCTTGTAGGATTAACTCAACAATACATGTCTAAAAGACTCGAGCGCCATGATGCTGAAACAAAGGGTATCGTTCTTGAAGTAAATGATGAAATAGGATTAGGTCCGTCAGCAAATATTATTCTGCTTGATGGCACAATAAAGCACGGGGATACAATTGTTATTGGGAAAAAAGATAGCGTTACCACGACGAAAATCAAGGCACTACTACTCCCAAAACCATTGGATGAAATGAGAGATCCAAGAGATAAATTTAGACACGTAGACAAGGTTATTGCTGCAGCTGGACTAAAAATAACGTCTCCTGATCTTGAAGGTGTTCTTGCTGGCAGTCCACTCTATGTAGTCAGTAGCCCCGATGATGAGGAAAGATTAAAATCAAATATTGAATCAGAGATAAAGTCAGCAATAATACAAACAGAATCAAACGGTATTATTCTAAGATGCGATACTATCGGCTCGATTGAGGCTATTACTGAACTCTTGAAAAAGGAGAACATACCAATTAGGTCTGCCGATTTGGGCAATATTACACGTAAAGATATACTCTCCGCCTCAGCCGTCAAAGAAAAAGAGCGCTACCTGGGAGTGGTACTAGGATTCAATGTGAAAATACTTGAAGAAGCAGAAAAAGAAGCCCTTGAAAGAAAAGTAAAAATTTTTGACGAAAAAATAATTTATAATTTAGTTAGAAATTACTCAGAATGGCTAACATATGAAAAGACCCATGAGGATTCAATTATTTTCAATGAAATACCACCAATCTGCAAATTTCAATTTTTGAAAGGATATGTCTTTAGAAGAAATAGTCCGGCCGTATTTGGTGCTGAAATATTGATAGGTAAATTAAGACAGAAAATATCTATAATGAATGAGAAAGGTAAGAAGGTAGGAGTGATACATCAAATACAACATGAGGGTAAAAATTTAGAAGTTGCTAGTAGGGGAACACAGGTTGCCCTTTCGATAAAAGGGCCCACAATTGGTCGACAGATAAATGAAGGTGACATTTTTTATACTGATCTGAATGGCAAAGAGGCAAAACTCATACTAGAAAGATTTTCAGATAGGCTTAATGAAGATGAACAGGAAATTTTTAGTTTAATTTTGTCTAAAAAACGCGAGACCGATCCTGCATTTGGCTATATATAAGTTTAGATCCAATTTTAATTAAATCAAGTTTGGTTTTTACTAGTTTGGAATTTTAATATCGTTTCCTTCTGCTATTGGTACTTTTCCAGTAAACCTTCAAGTCCCTTTTCTCCAACTGCTCCCACAGCTTTTTCAATAAGTTTACCATTCATGAACACAATGAACGTAGGAATTGCATACACATCAAATCTCATCGCTACACCCTGATTATCATCAACATTTAGTCTACCGAAAATGACTTTTTCTTCATATTTTTTTGCTAGCTTGTCAAAGATTGGAAGCATGAATTGACATGGTCCACACCACGTTGCCCAAAAATCAACAAGAACGGGTTTATTACCACCAATAACTTCATCAAAGTTTTTTTCTGATAGTTCAACTAGCATAGGTTTGTTGGAATTCGAACTCATTGTTACAACTTATCGTCGGAATTCATATTTAAATCTTGTAATCAAGCTATTGTTGAAAAGTGAATGAGAATCATGATAAAATGCTGGGTCTCAAGTTATGAATTAAAATTTGCAATAATTTTGCGACCTTCAAATAGGATTCAAATTCGAGGCCAAGAATAGAAAGTTAAAAATAACTATGCTTCTTACGAATGAAATTATCATTCAATTTGTTCTACTATTGAACTATTTTTACGTATTAGTTTTTTATTTTCCTTCCACCTGGTTCCGTTCCAAGCATTTATTTTTATTTGTTCATTACAAATCAAGTATGAATCTGACCGTGTGTTGATTGCCTTCTTGTAGAATTTCCATGGCATGATAGGTGATACCCTTTATTTCAGTCCTGTAACCATGTTTTGTAATGTCTATTAATTCAGCCATAACCCGTGCTGTTAATTCATATTTTGAGTCAATAGATGAGATCTTTATATCGAATTTCGACAATACTTTATTATCTATTGTCATTAATTGATAAATTGCCTCTAGCCAGTTAAACAATAATTCGTAGTAGTCACTCCCTTGCACTCGAATATCAACCTTATCAGTCCCATGAATTTTTTCGTTATCAAACATTACATTAATAGTGCCTTTAGCAGCGTTCGAAAAGGCCTCTTCAATACTATCACCGAATGCCTCAACGTACGCATCTGTAACATGCTCAAGATATCTGAACCCACCCAATAGTAATACTTGTTTTTGTCAGGGTTTATTATAACTAATCGCAAAATCTAAATGATGACACACGGTTCTCATAATTGTGAACTTAGACCTTCCAAGGGGAATGAAGGATTTACAAAATGAAGAATTAAGAAACATTTCCTTCATTAGAGAAAAATTTCAAGAAACTGTAGAAATTTTTGATTTTAATCAGATTGAACCATCAACATTGGAATTACAATCAACACTTGAAGCAAAAAGCGGACCCGCAATAATTGAAGAAACTTATAGTTTTACTGACAAAGGCGGTAGGAATATAGCATTACGCTTCGATTTGACAATAGGTTTATCGAGATTCGTTTCTATGCGTAGAGATCTTAAACTACCTGTAAAATTATCATCTTTTGGAGGTGTCTGGCGATATGATGAACCACAATTGGGAAGGTATAGGTATTTCCATCAATGGGATATTGAGATTTTTGGTTCTGCAGAGGTAGATGCTGATGCAGAAGTAATAGAGTTTGTTTCGTTCTTTTTAAGGAAACTTGGAATTAATTTTATTATAGCGATCAACCATAGGTCGGTTTTAGAAGAATACCTTGCAAAATTTCTTGGGGTTACGGACAAGATGGTTGTAGGTGAAATGTTGAGAGCTATTGACAAATTATCTAAAAAAAGTTCGAATCAAATTATCAATGAATATAATCAAAAGCTGGACTCTAATAATTTGCAAAATTTTATTCAATTTGTATCATTTGATGGTTCGCCTGAAAAATTGTTGGATTACGACAAGGTAAAAAACTTTCAATCGTTAGACACTATTTTAAATTTGTTTGATTCACTAAAATCACGAATGGTAAAAAACACAATAGTAGACCTTAGGATCGTACGTGGTCTCGACTATTACTCTGGAATAGTATTTGAGGCCAAAGAACCATCCTCAAAGATTGGATCTCTGGTAGGTGGTGGCAGGTATGATAAGTTAACTGAATCGTTTGGCAGAAAAGATTTGTATGCAACCGGTGCGGCAGGAGGAGTAGAGAGGATTTTAACTGCTATTAAAGATAGATCAAAGTCATCAAAAAAGCCACTTATTTACGTTGCATATGGATCCAAACAAGAGAAAAAATATGCTTTAGAATTAGTTTCAAGTTTAAGAGATCTCGGCTATTCTGTCGATTATGATATAAACGGTAGGTCCATCGCCAAACAGTTTCACGAGGCATCTCTAAAAAATGCGTTTGCAATTATAATTATAGATCTCGATGAATTCAAAAAGGGGTTTGTTACAATAAAAACAGGAAATAAGGAACAAAAGCAAAGTATCGATAATATTGGAAAAAATCTAATCCAGACAAATTAAATAAAGTTGATGAATCTATTTATCCAATACTCATTTATGGCTTCAAATTTTAATGGTCACGATATTCTTCATCTTTATCATCCCATTTTCCTTCTTCTCATACACTATTCTAACTACTAAATCTGGCGGATCATAGCTAACATAGAGATCATTTTTTTCAAGCATTTGGATATCATGTCCTAACATTATCTGTGATTCATCTATCCCGTTTTCTATCAATTTCTTTTTTGCCGCCACTGCTATGCCATCATCTGAAGTATTGGTTGTCAATAGCACCTTCCCAGTACATTTCAGGCTCATGAAGTATGGAAAAAAATTTCTCACAATTAAACTCTACTTTCTATTTGTGTTTTATTTCTCTTTTTTATCCCGATTAAAAAAGAATAATATATTTATTACCAGATATAGACGTCATCGTAAAGGATAATGGTTGAGGTTGCAATAATTATTTGACAGACCACATTGCACATGATGTCTTAATTATTGGCACAGGTCTTGCAGGATTACGTGCTGCCATATCATGTGCTATGAGAAATGAGAAACTGAGCATTGGGGTAATTTCAAAGGTCCAGGTTATGCGCTCGCACTCCGTTTCTGCTGAAGGTGGAACCGCAGCCGTACTCTTTCCCGATGAAGGGGACAACATGGAGTCTCACATTTATGATACTATTAGAGGTAGTGATTTCCTGTGTGATCAGGATGTTGCTGAAAAACTTGCACATGAAATACCTAAAGAGATATATCAATTGGACAGATGGGGAATGCCTTGGTCAAGAAGAAAGGACGGCAGAATAGACCAGAGGAAATTTGGAGGATACTCATTCCCAAGAGCAACCTATGCGCAAGATAAAGTAGGATTTTATGAAATGCAAACACTGTACGATACTAGTCTAAAATATGATAACATCAATTTCTATAATGAATGGTTTTGCACATCAATACTAGATGATGGTAACAACAACTTTGCTGGTGCTACTGCGATAGAGATAAAAAATGGAAATTTTAATGTATTCAAAGCTAGTTCAGGGATTATCGCTACCGGGGGAGCTGGCAGGCTTTATAGTTTTTCAACTTATGCATATTCATCTACCCCTGATGGGCTAGATATGGCGTACAGATGTGGCTTGGCACTAAAGGATATG
Organism: Nitrososphaeraceae archaeon; assembly: GCA_036557405.1. Lineage (GTDB taxonomy): Archaea > Thermoproteota > Nitrososphaeria > Nitrososphaerales > Nitrososphaeraceae > TA-21. The sequence goes on along the minus strand of DATBHO010000089.1, from coordinate 9,509 downwards.
GAATTTGTCCAATTTCACCCTACAGGTATATTGCCCTCAGGTATTTTAATAACAGAAGGTGCCAGAGGAGAAGGTGGATATCTGATTAATAACTTGGGTGAAAGATTCATGAAAAATTATGCCCCAGAAAAATTAGAGCTTGCTCCCCGTGACGTAGTTTCCAGGTCAATGATAAAAGAAATTGAACACGGGAGGGGATATAAACATGAAACTGGGGTGGACTGCCTTAAATTAGATCTGACACACTTGGGAGAAGAACAAATAAAGGAGAAATTAGCTGGAATCAGAGAGATAGGTATCAAATTCTCAGGTGTCGACATAATAAATGAACCTATAGAAATACGGCCAGTATGTCACTACATGATGGGTGGAATACACACAAATATTGACGGCCAAACCGAGATGAATGGACTATGGTCAGCCGGTGAGGCCGCATGCAATAGTCTTCATGGAGCAAATCGCCTTGGAGCAAATTCGACTTCGGAATGCTTGCTCTGGGGGAATATAACAGGGAGACTCGCTGCAGATTATGCAGACAAGAATAAAGATAAGACCACCAACATTGCAGAAAACCTGATACAATTAGAGGAAAAGAGAATTTTTGATGGGATTTTCAGAGGAAGGGGCCAGGTTAATCCATATGAAGTTAGAAAGCAGTTTACAGATATGATGGATGTCAACGCATATATTTTTAGAAATGAAAATGACCTTATTGAAGGTCTAAAAAAGGTTAGAGAACTTAGGAATTCATCATGGAAACATGTCAACGATAGCGCAAAGGAATATAACACAAATTTCATAAATGTAATGGAGATAGATTCATTATTGAGAGTCGGAGAAATAATAATTGGTGGTGCTTTGAACAGACGCGAGTCAAGAGGTGCTCATTTCAGAACTGACTACCCTACTAGAGATGATCTTAATTTTCTAAAGCACACTTTAGCTTACTATGCTAGTGATAATGATCCACAATTTTCATGGCATCCTGTAACCCTAACCAGATATGTGCCAGCAGAGAGAAGATACTGATGGAAGAGATAGAACATCCGATTCGAAATAATTTCGAAGGATTCAAGGGTTGGCTGAATCCGTCAAGATATGGATGGGAGCGCGTATCCTACTGGTTTCAGAGGATAACAGGAGTTTTTCTTCTTATCTATTTCATTGGACATGTGTATGAGACAAGCACAATAGTCAATGGCCTGAATGCATGGGAATCATTTTTAGATCTAACACAGACAGTATGGGGTCATCTATTCCTAATTGTGGTAATAGGAGCTAGTACATTTCATTCTACAAATGGTATTCGCCTAATCTTTACTCACGTTGGTATCGGGTTAGGAACTCCCGGTAGACCTGATTATCCGTACAATCCTTCATCTTTAAATTACAGACAAAAATCTGGCATATGGATTGCATTAATATTGTCTGCCGCAGCAATGTACTATGGATTTAACATTTTGTTCGGTGAATAATCATGGAAACTCAGAGAATGCTAAAAGAAAGTCAGATAATGAAGATTCATTACATAACAGGAATTGCAGCAATATTCGTTGTTGCAGTCCATATATTGATGAGGCTAGTAGTTCCGTTCGAATCAAGCCTTAATTATGATTACATTATTGCAAATTACAAGAATATTTTTTATGTTCTCATTCTAGAGTCAATCCTTGTATTAATATCTATTCATGGATTCAATGGAATAAGAGTAATATTGTTGGAACTAAGACAGAATGCAGCTTGGGAGAAGATGATCACGGTTATCACTATTTCTGCAATGGTTGCGTTGATCGCTTATGGAACTAGAACAGTAATTTTGGCAAATGGATTGTGATGTCTGATATTGAGTAACAATGATAATAAGATCGAAGACAAAATAAAATTAAAAGTGTATAGAGAAAATAGAGGACAGAATTCGAAATCTCATTACGACAGTTTTGAGGTTCCGTATAAAAGATGGACTACAGTATTGGACGCATTATTGCATGTAAAAAGTTACATCGATCCAAGTATAGCCATAAGATATTCCTGTAGGATGGCATCATGTGGTTCGTGTGGAATGAAAATAAATGGCATTCCAAGGTTAGCCTGCTACACGAAAATTTCTGAATTGGAAACGTCAACGGTTGAATGTGAGCCCTTAGGAAATTTCCCCATAATCAGAGATCTTGTAACTGACTTCTCTTTATTCTATAAACATCACAAGAATATTCAACCTTACATACAGAACATAGAAAGTGATGAAACTTCTGCAGAAAAAAGGACATATTCATATTATCAATCACCACAAGATGTAGACAAGTATCTCCAATTCTCATATTGTATAAAGTGTGGATTGTGTTATTCTGCATGTCCTACGGTTGGAACGGATTTAAGATTTCCGGGACCACAGGCTTTGGCACAATTGTATAGATATTTTGCTGACACAAGAGATGAGTCAAAGAACAGGTTGAATATTGTAGATGACAGACACGGCATATGGAGATGTCATTTTGCCGGTTCTTGTAGCAAAGTGTGCCCCAAAGGAGTAGACCCTGCCCTAGGAATACAGCTTTTAAGATCATATATGCTAGGAGTATCTAAGAATAACAAGAAGCATGCAGAGAAAATCAAAATAAACCTTGACTAAGAAACTAGTATTGGTTAGTTCACAACTTTTACCTGGCTGAATTATTTTGTAGGTAATTTGCTTTCATTTACCTGCTTGTTTATGGCATCAGCCATAAAGTGGTTGCTCACGTTTACCTTTGTTTCCGTGACACCTTGGATTTTGTAAACGTTATCTCTAATATCTTGGGCAATTTTAAAACCAAATATTGCGGGACAAAAAGGACTCGTCAGGTGTAAATCTATTTTCACTTTTCCCTGATCGATATCTACTTTATCTATAAGTTCTAGTTCCATAATGGAGACTCCGATTTCCGGGTCTACAATCTTTGTGAGTTCATCAAATATTGACTTTCGCAATTGTTGAATTTCTTGACTCATATATGTATTGATTTTAATTTTATACTATATAACTATTGATTTTATCAATACGAAAAAATATCATTAGCCATGAAAACTTTAGGCATTATAAATATCAATAAATAAGTCAAGTAGTAGTTTGTTTTCATCATGTATAGATCAAGACACAAGGAAGATCTTGATAGAGGTACATTGAATTTCCTATCTTCAATTGAAATTGACGGCAAAATTCTCTTCTATGATATCTTGTGTAGCAAAGCTCATGTAATAATGCTTTATAAGATTCATATACTGAACAAGGCTGAATTTGCAACTATTGTAAACGAGCTAGACCAAATATTGCATAATCCGGAAAGATTGGTCAAAGAAGGATTTGAAGATATTCATGAAGCCATTGAAGCGCACATTGTTGGCAGAATCGGAGTTGATATTGGAGGCAAAATTCAAACCGGAAGATCAAGAAACGATCAGATAATAACAGACATCAAAATTAAAGCAAGAGATGATCTAATTAGTATAAATTCTCATCTGATTAATTTGGTTAGATTACTGCTACAAAAATCTGAAGAAAATCTGGATTCAATAATGCCTCTTTACACACATTTGCAGCAAGCACAGAATGGAAACTTTGCCCACTATTTGCTATCATATGCAGAAAGCCTGTTACGAGAAATTGAGAGATTGTTCTCACTTTACAGAAGAATCAATCAATCCCCCTTGGGCGCTGGTCCAATTGGAGGATCGCTTTTGCCACTTGATAGAAAGATGACAGCTAAATTGCTAGGTTTCGAAAATATTGTAACAAATACCATTGACGCAACTTCTTCAAGAGATTTTATGATAGAATTTCTTTCAGATATATCCTCTATTATGATAACATTAAGTAGATGTGCGGAAGACCTGATTATCTGGTCCTCCGAGGAATTTGGATTCATTGAAATTCACGAGAAGTATACATCCACTTCTAGTGCCATGCCGCAAAAGAAAAATCCCGACCCTCTGGAAATGATAAGATCAAAAACGGCACTAGTAATCGGAAACCTTACAAGTATAATGATAATACTCAAGGCACTGCCTTCAGGATATAGCAGAGATTTGCAGGATACAAAGCTTTCATTTTGGAATTCAATTGATACGGTATCCTTGTCCTTGGAGATAGTAACTGACATTATTGATTCCCTAAAAGTGAATAAGGACATCATGGCTGCAGCTTCAAACTCCAGTTATGCAACAGCATTTGACATAGCTGAAGAACTTGTCATCAGACATAAAGTGCCTTTCAGAACTGCGCACAAATTGGTCGGAGCACTTGTCAATAAAGCGACACAGAACAAAGAAGACATGCCATTCATGTCACTAACAAGTTCAGATGTTAAGGTAATTTTAGAAAGGATGAAAGTAAGTATTCCACCTGATAAACTAATTCACATAATAAAAAATACGACCCCTCAAAAATCAATAGCGAACCGTCGTTCTGAAGGATCCTCTAACCCACAAAAGCAAATGAAAGCCATAAAAAATTACAGACTATTACTGGATAAATACTACAATGAAGTACAGAATAAGAAGAAGAATGTTGAATGTGTACAAGAAAACATAATAGATACGATAAATCGAATAAAAGCCAAACCCAATTCTTTACGATAATACTGGTTGACAAACGAATCTAATTCATGTTAATATAATAGTGGCTATTGGCACAGTACGGTAAATAATCTAGGATTGGTCTAAAAAAATCTTTAGATTAAACAAGTAAGCTTACTAAAAGCGATTTTTGTACATGGAGTCTATTTTCGGCCTCATCCCAGACAACTGATTTCTTTCCATCTATAACTTCTGACGTTACCTCCATCCCTCTTTTTGCTGGCAAACAATGCATGAAGATTGAATCATCATTTGAGTAACTCATAAGCTCACCATTTACCTGGTACTTTGGAATAAAGGTAGATTTTCTTTTATCCCCTTCTTTTTCATTTCCGATAGAAACAAAAGTATCTGTCACCACAACATCTGCGTTCTTCACGGCATCGATTGGTTCGCGTACAATAGTAAAATCACTTTCTTTTAATTTTGATTCATGTGTTACTACTTTAAGTATATGTTGTGGAGGCTCATAACCCTCTGGAATTGCAGCTTTGATACTTATTCCCACTTTAGCACATCCTATTAACAGATCATTACACACATTATTCCCATCTCCGATCCAAGCCAGTGTCAAACCTCTAAAGCTCTTTTTGTATTCCAATATCGTCATCAGATCAGCCAGACTCTGACAAGGATGATATAAATCAGATAGGCCATTAATCAATGGAATTTTACAATTTTCCACCAATTCAATTATTGTGTTGTGAGAGTAAACTCGTGTTACGAGACAGTCTACATAAAGAGAGATTGTTTTCGCAGTGTCTTGAATAGATTCTCCTCTAGATAATTGAAGATCATTAGTATTTAGATAAATTGTATTACCGCCCAATTGAAACATTGCAGCTTCAAAACTCAAGCGAGTTCTAGTCGATGGTTTTTCAAACATCAAAGCAAGTGTTTTTCCAGATAGAATTTGATTGTTGTTACTATTATCATACTTTTTCGTTTTAAAATCAATTGCCTGTGAAATCAAAAAATGAATCTCATCTTCGCTCAAATCTTCAATAGAAGTGAGATATTTCTTACTTAAGGAGTTCATCTATGTCATCGTCCGTTAAATAAACCACTTCTTCGCTTTCGTTTTTACTTTCAGTTTCCTCTTTATTCTTATCTTTTCTAGCTCTAATACCAACCTGAGAATTTGTGTTACTATTAACCAAATCGTTCTCCTGTCGATCTTTGAAAAGCTTGTTGAAAAACGATCCTTTTTTTGGCTTTGTTTCGCTTGTTTCCTTACTTGTTCGCTCTTTGGGATATTCCTTATCATTATTCAATTGCTCAGTAATTAACTGGTCCTGATAACCAATATCTTTTGCCTCCGGCATTAGTGCTACTGACGTTGATAATGCTTCCTTCTCTTCCAGATATTTATCAGCATCTTTAGTCGTACTTTTGTCTATAGCTTTATCAGTCGGGGAATCTATATTTTCATTTTGAGTCAATTCGCTTATTTTGTGGGTATCAGGATTTGAGGTGCCTTGTTTTCGTAGGTCATGTGTATTTTTTTCATACACCCTGTCTTTGAAAATGGAATTAAGAAACCTCTCGTAGTCAAATTCATCCAAATCCTCGTATCCTTGTCCTACTCCTAGATATAAAATAGGCTTATGTGTCAAATAAGCAATCGATATGGCTGCACCACCTCTAGAATCAGCATCACTTTTTGTTAATATTGATCCATCATAATTGGTGTATTGAAAAAACTCGCGAGCCTGGTTTACTGTATCGTTTCCTGCCAAAGAATCGCCGACAAATAATTTCAAATCAGGTTTTATAACTCTTATAATTTTGCTTACTTCCTCCATGAGATTCTTAGATGTTTGCATTCTGCCTGCCGTATCGATCAACACGACTTCAACATAATTCTTTTTTGCGTGTTCTAATGCATCTCTAGCAACTGCCGATGGATCTGCTCCGTACCTTTGGGAGATTACTTTGACATTAAGATTATTACCATGATACATTATCTGCTCAATAGCTCCTGCTCTATGTGTATCTCCAGCTGCTAGAACAACTGAGATATCATGATCCCTCAGCATTTTACAAAATTTTGCAATAGTTGTAGTTTTGCCAGTGCCGTTGATACCAAGGAATATAATAGAATATGGACCTGCTTTTGATTTTTTCTTTTCCAAAATAGATTGGATAATATCCATCCTGTTATTGGTAGACAAAAATAAATCATGTAAAAAGGTATATAATCGTGTTGTAATTAACTCATCAGATTTTTCGTTACCTTCCAACTTTAAATCCGATATTTCCATTTTTATTTTTGATGTCATTTCTTCAACGATTTCATGAGCTACATCATTTTCCATGAGACTAATTTGCAAATCACCTAGTATAGAATCAATCTCTTTTTTAGAAATTGATTTTTTACTAAGATTCTTTGCAGTTTCAGAGAATATTTTTTTTAATTTTTCAAACAAGCGTAGTGCAGTCCTGCCTGCTATGAATTTGAAGTTCTTTGTGATTTTTGCATTTCGGCATTTATCTCATCTTGAAGCTGATTCATTCTAATTGCTATCTGTTCTTTTTGCGATTGTAATTGTTTTAACGCAAGCTCGAACTCCTTGATTTTTGTCTCAACATAATCTTTCGTTTTCTCTTTAGGCTTTTCAATAGTAACGCCCGAGCCTACATTCACAAACAGATTCCTTACCTGCGGAACTGTAACCTTAAGATAAATTCCAATGCCTATTGGAACAAGAGATTCCTCTTGATTAGTTGAGGATAATTCTTGAATAGCCTCGGAAGCCAAATGGGCTTCAGTAAAAAGTCTTGACAACGTTGATTCCTTTGTTAGAATATCATTCATATAAGCTTCCAGGATCTTCGATTGTTGAACCATTTCATTGATTTTTTGTTCAGGTGAAATTTGATCTTTAGCATTATCTCTGGAGGTCATCTTACTATATTTTCTGAGTAGAATACGGGCATATAACTTTGACTAAAAATGAACCTATCCGCATGGATATGTATAATTTAACAAATTTTCATTTAGGTTTGTCCTTTCTTGAAATGATGTAAAAACCATGAGCAGAAATCAAGAAGGCAGCAAGGGACATCTTAGTCGCGAAAACCAAATTCCACGGGGTTTGTGGATTCGGGTATGCTATACTGATACTATCCAAATTTATGTGTCCACCTAACGCATTAATTGTTATTAAAGAACTCCATATCACAAAATTGTAAACAAATTCATATAGTGAGACTATAGCTATCGCAAGGACAATTATTTGCAGGATAGCGCGAAGCGCTGGAGAAACTTCCTTTACTTTGTCTCCTCCTAATTTGGTAACGCAATACCATGATACAACGGATACTATCATCAAATAAGTAATTAGTTTTGAGAATCCTTTAAATGGAAATTCTGTCTTTACTAGAATCTCACCTATTACAATTTTTCCTGTGGAAGCGTATTCAACTATGCTTTGATACAGTGCATAAAATGTAATCGCAGTCATCGAGATAGCAGAGATGTAGAAAACTATAAGATATACCGATCTGGCACTTGCCCTCTTTTGGGTTGAATAGTACATAGCGCTTTGTAATACCTGACAAATGGTATCAAATATAAAATTATACTTGTAAATGGAATTAATTGGGTATTTAATTCTACTAAATGAAAATATTTCAAGTATGATAAAATCCATTCTGTCTATTATTTGATACGGCTTGATAATACCCCAAAACTACATGACAATAGAAACATATTCTGTTCAATTATCCTATCTAATAAATGCGAGTAATAATATGCACACATGAAGCAGACATAGATGGTCTATATTCTGCTTCTGTTGCATTGATGAAATTTCCTCATTCTAATATTTCATTTTATGATTACGGAGTCAAGAGTTTTAAAAAAATGTTTGAATACCTAAAATATGAATCCAAGAAGGCAACTGGCGGACTCGCAATAATTTCAGACCTTGGCATCAATGATAAGACTGTATTCAATTTATTCCAAGAAACAATCCAATACCTGAAAAAGAGACATTGGTCTGTAATATGGGTTGATCATCACCCGTGGGATAGAAATTCATTGTTATCAGCAAGAAAGATGGTTAAATTGTTTCTTAATTCGACGGGAAAAAAATGTGCAACTGAAATCATGTATGAAAAATTTATGTACAAGAACAAAATTGCAGAGCAGCTTAAGTTGATAGCTCACAGCTCAGATTTTATGACAAATCTCAAGAACCATGATTCAAGGCTTTCTGAATTAATACATTACTATCGGATTAGTGAAAATTCCAAAAAAAACTTGGAACCCTTGGTTCAAAAAGCATCAAGGGGAATATTATGGGATTCTGATATGCAGAGGGAATATACAAAATTCATAAAGATTAGTGATTTTCAAAAAAAAGAATCTTTGAAAACTCTAACAATTTTAAAAATCCTATCATTTAATGTGGCTTTTGTTTTTACATACCCTTACGTTCAAACAAGCCTATTTTCTCACGAACTATTCACTAACACGAAGGTTGACCTAGCAATACTCTTTAATCGAACTGGAAAAGTTAGCGTCAGAAGAAATACAGATAAAATTTCATGTAGAAAGATAGCGTCTTTCCTAGTTGAAGGTGGAGGCCATGAATTTGCGTCAGGGGGAAAATTGAAAAGCAATCCGAAAGATGTAAAGGGGTGCATAGAGGAGCTTAAAGAAGCGATAGTGAGGGCACTAACCTAATTGATGGAAAGTAGAATATTTTTTTCTAATCTTGGTCGACTACAGATCTAGTGCCATTCGAATTTTCAGAAAAACAAATAAATTCCGATCCAAACAACCATAACTATGGAAAGTGAAAAGACAATTGGTAATGTGATTTACGAATGTATGAGATGTGGTACTCCAGTTTCTAATGAAGAACTTTCCAAGTTACCTGAAATAAAGT
>DATBHO010000088.1:0-8266 GCA_036557405.1 Nitrososphaeraceae archaeon | reverse complement strand
CTTTCAGGCGAAACATGATTAACATAAACACCAAATCCTCTCTCCAACCCAGACCAGTTATGAATCTGGGGGTAAACCTCAATATGCCAATGAATTTGTCGACTGTTTTTCTTTTCGGGTGATAAGTGGAATATTAGATTGAAAGATGGTTTCTGTAATACCTTGTCCATCCCGCCCAAAGTCGATCTCAAGATAAGACCAAGGTCTGTAAACTCTTTCTGAGAGATCTTTGAAAAGGATGTTGTATGACGTTTCGGATAGATCCAAAATTCATAAGGATAAGTTGATGCCCAAGGTGAGATGGCGATATAGCTTTCGGTGTCTAGAATTTGTCTTGGACCTCCAGTTTCTGTAGAGATTATATTACATGCGGGGCAATTTCCGTTTTCATTAAGGTATCTATTTGATGCTTCTGCTTCAGACTCAATGATTGGTGGAATGGTGGAAAATGTCATGAGGTGAAAATGAGCATGATCAATATCGCTTCCTGATTGGAAACCACTATTTACAAATATAGAAACATAAGTTACACTTTTCTTTGTGTAGAGATGACTTAGATAATTTTGCAAGACTAATAAAACATTGGACCACTTTTCAATAGATAATTTTGGCAGGGCTTCTTGATGATCAGGTGTTGCAACAACAATATAGTGATATCCGTACGCCGGTTCACTATAGAGAGGTTTGTCTCTGTAAACATTTTCGTTGACAGATGTTACAACGGGATTTGAATTTGGAAAAACTCTTACATCCCAGTTTTCAATAATGTTATCTTCATTATCCGATAATCTCTGGAGCATTCCCTCCTTTACAACTAGCGAAAGTACAGAAGGGAGTGTCATATTTTCATTTCCAGGACAATACGGACATTGTTTAGTATCATTTTTTACTTTATATGAATCAGGAGGAAGGACTACAAATTTTTCAAGTATGTAATCTTTTCTAAGTTCGGCCAACTCGATATTCCTAAAAAATCCTCCATTTACCTTTAATTAAAGGTTCTGTGACGTTCATCGTTTTTCCTGTCCAATTTTGGATTTCTTCTTGAGTATCGTCACAGTGGATAGAAAATTCATTAAATTTGTGAAAACTAAGCAGGATATGCCAATGGTAAATTCGCAAGGTTAATAATTAGAGCTCCAGATTTGTTCAAATTACATAAAATGTCCATACTTTGAAAAGCCGATAATCTTATGCGATTTTGGTTCCCTCAATATTATTGAGCTTTCGGGGATGCATGAATAAATAGGAACTTGATAAACTGTGCCATGGATAATAACGAGAATGAACTCATATCTCCACAGGAGATATTTCTCTGTATCGCTCAAAAGAAGTGGTATTCTAATCAGGGATTCGGTTCTTGTACCGGCAAACTGCAATTTTTCATCCCACTTTGGATACTCAGTCCAAAGGTGTTCAGTAGGTACAGGTCTATTTCTTGTATATAAAATAGTCGGCCTGTATGCTATAATCATACTAAAAACAATCATGCTTAAACCAAGGAGAAAAAAGCCATGTGAGCCACGGTTTATCGAATCAAAATTCAAGTTACCCATAGATGCTTTATAGTAAAATGGTCCCAAGGAGTCAGTGGCAACAGAAGGTATCACAATACTGCCATAAAGAAGGACGAGTCCTAGACATGAAATAGCGACGGGCACAATACCCTTGACTACAATTGAAAGAAACATAAGTACCAATACTAGAATTGACACAATGTGCAAAAACTCAAAAATCTCTGAATTATAGTCAACAAATGATATTGAAAGATAAATGTGTACTATAGTTAGTAACGACATGCCTAATATTGTAAATTTTAAAAGTTTATCATCGCACCTGAACCACGCTAATCCATATATCATGTGTATTATTGCCACCAGAAATAGATAAATTTGATCTATATCTCTAAACTTTCGTACTAAATTGAGTGAAAAGATGCAAATTTCCATTAATGATGAATTACTTGTCAGATCGATTGTCGCAATGCCAAATAGTCTAAGTATCGATAAATTTCAACAATTATGCGAAATTAAGAGCAGAACGACAACAAAGGAATTATTGAAATATTTATTAAAATTAGGAATTGGCAATTTGTCAAGTGATTCTGTGTCCTTTTCAGAAAAAGACAAACTAGATACTATTCTTCTGGTCATGGCACACGGCTGCAATCCAGAGCGCCTATCAAAGAAATTATGGTGGAAAGATTTTGAGTTATTTACATCGCTTTTGATAAATTCTGTAGGATATACTTTCGAAAGAAATGTTGTATTCAATAACCCCAGAATCCAGATAGATGTGATTGGAATTTATCAGAAAACTGCTTTATTAATAGACTGCAAGCATTGGATGAAAATTTATGACTTTAACGTATCAAGATTTTCATTAAATCAGATAAGAAGAGCTCGGATATTTTTGGCTAAAAGAAAAGATGTTGAGGCAGCTATTCCGGTTATAGTGACTCTCAATGAATGCGAATGCAATTTTGAGAAGGTTCCAATAGTTTCAATTTCAAGATTCAATCATTTCCTTCAAAATTTTCCCTTATATCTTGACAAGATACAATTAATACGAAGAGTATAATAGTATATGCTTCTCAGCAGATAAGATTCTCAAATATAGTATCAAAGGTGCTTGATTTGAAATTATTTGAATCATAGACTCTCAAAAATCATACAAATCGATAGACTAATTGCTTGGTTTCTATTAGATACGAATGCTAAAATTAAATACCGGTTTTTAATTTATAATTTTGAACTCGCATGAGGATATATCATTCAACTATTTTGTATTTATTTTTTATCGGAATTTGTTCTCTTCCTTTGTCTAGCTCCCCTGCACTTTCAATATCAAATGGCACGGCACAGACCAACAATACTACGGGTACGGTACAGACCAACAATACTACGGGTACGGTACAGACTAACGAAATAATAGGGACGGCGCAGCCTGACAATCTTAGGGGAACTCCTAAGGACGACTTTATTTTTGGTGGAGCAGGATTTGATAACATAACTGGTAATGAGGGTAATGACGAAATTGATGGAGGAGTTGGCGGTGATAGGCTTATTGGAGGATCTGGAAATGATCTTATTTTTGGTGGAATAGGCAATGACAACATATCAGGAGGAGATGGTAACGATGATCTTTATGGAGGCCCTGGTGCAGATCACCTAGATGGCGGCAAGGGTGCTGACTATTTTGATTGTGGTACAAGTTCTGATACTATATCTGGCTTTAATATTTCAGAAGGTGACATTAGCAATTCTAATTGCGAAAATATGTCACCGAACCAATAATCAGTCATTTTTGTTAAAAAAAATAAAATTCAATTTGGTGCAATGTGAAAAATTTATCTAAATGAATTTACCATTTAGGTACTGTTTTAAGGTAGAAATTGTGAAAGATCAAAGTAATCTTAATATTTTATTAGTTTAGATTCACTTTGAATGACTGAAAAAATCTTGAATGCTCAACCCTTTACAAATCCAATGCTGTATGTTCCAAAAGCTATGTTTTTCACAAAGGGTAAAGGAGTTCACAAGGATCATCTCACAAGTTTTGAGTTAGCACTGCGTGACGCTAAAATATCTGATCTGAACATTGTATCTGTCTCAAGCATAAAGCCTCCAAAATGCAAGATAATTAGTTTACAGGAGGGTAGGAATTTTCTTGTGCCAGGACAAGTAGTATTTGTAATTATCGCCAGACAATCTACTAACGAACCGAACAGGCTTATAGCCGCTTCTGTTGGTTTAGCTAATCCAGCCGATGAAGGTCAGTACGGTTATTTGTCAGAACATCACTCTACAGGTGAGACGGCCCAAAAAGCTGGTGACTACGCGGAGGATATGGCTATGGAAATGCTAGCTACTACAATGGGATTACCAAATGATCCTTCCTTAGCGTGGGATGAAAGACAAGAACAATGGAGACTGTCTGGAAAAATTTACAAAACACAAAACTTTACACAATCGGCTGAGGGGCATAAGGACGGCTTGTGGACCACAGTAATAAGTGCGGCAGTTTTGTTAATTTAGAACTAATTTAATTCAACTCATTCCTGTTGTTATAATTCCAAATAATAAGTAATTCAAAAGATTTACATTGAATTGTATCACTATTATTATCCAGTAATTTATTTTGGATCCAGTCATAAGTAGCCCGATTCTTATTTATGATGATAGATGTTCGTCATGTACAATATTTGCTGAATATGCTTTTAAGTACTGCAAGGGTCAAATAAATTGCATTGGACATTATTCAAATAACGGTCAAAAATTAAGAAAGCTCATATTTCCAGCTAATTACAATGAAACTGAAATGTTCTGGCTAATCAAAGATAATAATGCCTATGGGGGGAGATCCGGTTTATTACCACTTTTAGTACTAATTATCACTGGAATAGTTAAACCTAAAAAACCAGGCCGTAAGTATTTTCCCAAAGGTTGCTCTACTAGCAAGACGTGCAGTGATAACAAATTCAAGATGAAGAGGTTGATTAATTTGTTGAGAAGTGGAAGAAAATTGGAAATTAGACTTACATCGATTAGGAGTTGAATTTTTCTTGTATAATAATATTAGATAAGTGTGATTTGATATGAGAATTGTAGTTTTATACTGACTTCACAAAATCACTTTTATTTGCTTTTTTATGGCGTTCCTAATTCTTGATAACTATCAAATCAATTCAAATTGAAAGTTATTAATTAGATATATTTACTATTAAGAAACTTTGTACGTTTTAATCTCAAGTATACATTTTAATATAGTAAAAGAACTTTTAATCAATAGATGACGATGTTTTATAGAAAAACGTTTTACAATAAATACAAGAACTATATTCTTTTTAACAAAAATATTATTATCGCTGGGACAGCTGCTCTCATAGTAGGAATTTTCTTTACTCAACTGTTTGCTCAGCATAATGAGAATAATCTTCTAAACTCCATTTCCACTCTGGGCGTAGAGTACGCTGCATATATTCCAATATTTAGTCTGCTCTTTTATATTGATAATAAAAATAGATACATAGAACCTTCAACTGGAAGAAAGAATTATCAAAATATTAAAAATGATTTAATAAAATTGGTTACGATTTTTTCTATCTCAGAAATAATCTTTTCAATCTCAAAAGTATCAATTCATTTTCAATTAATGCAGATATCTTTTGAACCATATCAAGCTACGATAATAGGATCGTTCATAGCATGGTTTATTTTTCTCGTGATTATAAACTTTGGCGCAAAAATAACAAACTTATTTAAATTTAATAAGAATTAAGATTTTGATCTGTTAAAATTGAGAAATAAACGAATATGTTTATCTTCTAGATAAGATATAGACTTAATAAGGCATTTTTGATGAACGAAATATATCCAATCTACATAGTCCAGTGTAGAAAAGATAGGTAAATACACTTAAGACCAATTACAAGTATGTGCTTTCAAGTCCAATTGTTTTCACTTCATAAAACATGTGATTGAGTATAAGAAATAGGATATGCTTGATACCCTATTGGGACTGATATTACATACTTCCAATCTGCCGAAATAGGTTATCTATTTGGCTAATTTACTAAGTCTCTCTGAGAGATTTTGATTGGTAGTTGTGTTACCTGTGTTACCAGGAATAATCATTTTGTTTGTTTCATTGGTAGTTGTGTTACCTGTGTTACCAGGAATAATCATTTTGTTTGTTTCATTGGTAATTGGTTTTACAGGTGTCAAATTTTCGCAAGTTGTTGCATTTGCTATATTTGTTGTAAGAGTGTTGTTTGTTGTCATGTTTGCAGCTTCTATTGGAGTGAATTTGCAAACGCTTATTGGTTGATCAGTTTTTTTATCTATTATTGTTATAGTATGGTTTTTCACATTCACAATCCTACTGGTATTAGGATTGTAAGCCAAAGATGGATTCGGAGCTTGGGCCATTACCGAGTTAATGATAAGAAGTTGTATGACTAATGTAAGTACTGAGGAAAGCATAACAAAATTTGTCCAATTAAGTCGTTCCATACAATTTTTCACTTTAGACACATATATAAATAAAAGGCCGGATCCATGAGTCACAGATATCGCTAAAAAGATCTATCGTCAACTGGACGCTAGGGTTACTATATTATGCGTTATGATGATTGTAATTTGTTTTAGTAGGATCATCTTACCTAATTCCACCAGAATCGTTGAATCTAGTAAATAATGACCTAGATGAGACTGCAATGTGCCAATTCCTAAATCTCTGAAAATTATTGATGCATGAAAGGTTTTTTAGGAAAATTTTACTCATCTATGAATAATCAATGTAATTAGTTGCGTACGTAGTTAGGAATAGTTCATGCACTATGTGTTAAATCTCTACGGAACTTAAACTGATACGAAGCACGCCATCCAACCAAATAAAGTAGTGCATACTATTCACTATCTTGATATCAGCTTTTTTTACAAATGCACAAGCAATAGTTTGAACGCGCTGCGTTGGTTTGCTACACAAAAGTAGATTATTTTTTCTGTTAGCATGTCACTTGGTACCAAGTTTTCGGTATAGTAATGGTTCCTTGTATTGATCTGGGTCTCCTGTAAAGTATCCTTGCGGACCACCTACACAAGGTGTTAATGGTGTAGAGCCCGTTTCTAGAAGGGCTTTCTTCACATCCTCGGGAGACATTTTTGGATCTCCGGCTTTTAACAATGCAGCAGCTCCCGCTACAGACGGTGCTGCCATACTAGTTCCGCTATCTATTGCATACCCTCCATGAAGATAGGTTGACAGGATAGCGACACCTGGGGCAGCGATAGTTACGGCCGGGCCAAAGTTACTGAAGTGTGCGAATGAATCATCAGTTGCATTCTTTAGAGATGGGCCAGCTCCGCCACATTTCCCGTCGCTATCTGCAATAGCGGAGACTGTTATAACATCTGGATCACTAGCAGGGGAGGTCTTGGAGGCATCTTGACCGTAGTTTCCAGCGGCAACCACATATGTTACACCTGCCTTAACAGATGCACTTATGGCGCGATTGAGAGCTGGGGAAAATGGCGTCTCGACGCTAATGTTTACAACGTCTATTTCATCTGCATGTTGAGTAATATATTCAACTGCTTTTATCATGTTAGAGATCTTACATTCACCCGCACTATCACAAGCTTTTATCGCCCATAACCTTGCTCCAGGTGCGGCACCAATGACACCTTTTCCATTATCCTTGGCGGCTGCGATACCTGCAACGTGGGTGCCGTGACCATTGTCGTCATCCCCGGTTTTCACACCGGGAATAAAGCTTACGTTCCTGTAGACATTTAGATCTGGATGTTTTAAATCTATTCCAGTATCCAAGACAGCAATGTCAACGTCAACTCCTTTACTGAAATTAGAGTTACCTTTAATGTCGTTGGTAGTGAATGTTCTTTTTATACTATCAGGTATCGTTTCCTCCTTCAGAACTGGAGCTGGAGCCGCTATGTGTCCTGAACTTACGTCGAGTTCCCCACCTCCAGTGTAATTTGATGTAGCTTGATAGTCTTCACCATAATGAACAAATCTTGGATCTTTAGTTATTGGGTTGTCTGGTTCTGCTAGTATAGCGATTGCTTTATAGTCTGTCATGTTGAATACATCGACTATTTTTACATGATATTTTTCAACTGCATCATCGGCGACAGTAAATATGTTAGTAGTCGGTACAAGATCCGGTACCAGCTCGAGAATCATTTCTCCACAGGTTGCAGCCGCTGGTAAGAAGCGTGGATCGTTGAGTACCTTCTTCTCATCACCTTCAGATAATAGCATTGCTTTGTAATCTGGAGTATTATAGACATTTAGTACAGTCACATGATATTTCGATATTGTCTCATTGACAAGAGATGGGAAATCTATTGTAGGTATTAGATCCTTTTTGAGCTCCACAACGGATTTAGTGCATGCTAGTGCAGCGTATGGTCTCTGATATATCTGTCTTTCAACAACATGTACAGGTATGCCGCCACTGGCTCCGCCGCCACTGGCTCCGCCGCCACCGGCTCCACCGCCACCGCCGCCACCGCCGCCACCGCCGGCTCCGCCGCCACCGCCGCCGCCACCGGCTCCGCCGCCACCGCCGCCACCGCCGCCACCGCCGCCACCGCCGCCACCGCCGCCACCGCCGCCACTAGGAGGCGTGGGACAGGATATTGTAAATGTTACCGGATCTGATTCTACAGACTCTACTTCATTATTTACAGCCGTAGCAGTGAATGTGTGTTGCCCTGGGCCGATATCAGTTGGGACATTC
>DATBHO010000087.1:0-4466 GCA_036557405.1 Nitrososphaeraceae archaeon | reverse complement strand
AATCGCGATTGGCTCCCGTAACAGATAATTCGGTAATAAAAGAAAATATCTATAGGTAAGGAACATAGATATCGCAACGAATATGATGGTCTCCGTTCCAGGAAGAGATTTTTTACGTATTCGCCAAATGGCTACTGTAATAAATAGAATATAATATAATACAAAGCTTAATGGAATAGGATCGAAAAATGGAATAGGATCGAAAAATGGAATAGGAACGAAAATTTGCATCGCTATCCCAATTAGAGGAGTTATTATAGCTAGGATAATTGCTTCCTTGTACCAGATTTTAAGTTTCCTTGGTAACCTAGGATATCCTTTAGGATATGTCACAAATAATTTAACGATTTTTTGCATTTAACCTATTCTAATAAAATGGTATGATAGTTAACAACTAAGATTAGTATTATGATAACAAGTTCCTATGTTATTTATGAATTAGAAAAAGCTAAATACCAAGTATCAGAAGTGTATTTGCAAATTCAATCAATGATAGCTATTAATACAGATCATTTTAACCGTATACCAAATATTTTTATCGAATTCATTAGGCATGCTACAATGAATTATGGAAATTCTTAATAGCCCGCAACAGTTTTGTTAAACAATATGTCTCCCTTTGAGAAAAGGTTTGGAATATTTATGCCTAGCCCATTAAATTTATACAAAGATACGCCCATAATGCAAAAGCTCCCTGTTATTGTAGTGAATCTAAATCATTGGCAGCGTATGGCATTTGGCCTGCGATTTGTTCATGCGTTACTAGGAACCATGGCAATTATCTTTTCGTTGTTGGCAGCGGCACAAATAGGTTCAATTGCTGATGAATATGCCAAAATATTCGCTCTGATAGCGGCAATATCAATTGGTCTGATGACGGGATTTAATCTTAGTGAGAAATCGAACAACGTAAGAAATGCATGGAGACATCTCAGCGGATTTGTAATTGCATACAACAACGGAAAGGCCAGTGAAGAGGATGTAATTGAGGCTTATAAAAAAGGGGAGGATTTAATCGGTGATGTTACCTTTAGCAGAAGTTCATAGTTATTCCAAAGTGAACTTATTTTTGAGAGAACTTAATTGACTTGTCATAGTTAATTGTCATGCTCTCACCGGAGGTACACTATCCTCTTTACCCGGATCTTCTGAATCCTGTTTCATAAACAAATTGGATCCGCATTGTTAAGAATACGCATCCCTTCCGGCCCATCAAAATTAATACTTATCAAGGATTCAAATTGTAAACAATAGGAATCCCTTCCATTCATTTGGTTACTACATAATATTAGTAATTATTTCGGCACCGAAAAAATTAATAATTTCAACTAGGAAGATAAGCTAAAGAAAGACTCCGTTATTACTTAAATTAGAAACTCTAATTTCGATCCATCTGACCTTCCAGATTCATCCATTCCGCGCCAATAAGAATCTATTCTCTACGCAGAATTTTTTGACTGGAAATTGAATTCCCATAGAAACCCTGAAAGACATACAGTAGTTGCACAAGCTACTAATTGCAGTAAACGTGTCTCGAAATAAAATCTGCCTATTGACAAAGAATTACTATCATTTCTTTGTATCTTTGATTATTATAAGACAAAGAACTAATTCAAGGTAGTTTTCCTATGTGTTATTGTTTTGGAGATTGAAGAAATAATTGAATTATGGCAATTACTACTGGAACAATAGTGGCAAAGAAAATAGCCAAGTCTTTTACTTCGTGGGCAAACGATTTATCAATTAAGAAATCTTCCGGGTTTTTAAGATGTGATATTTTTGATAAATATTTCGCTGGTTTAAGTTTGTCTTCGCTTATGAAAGCCGCACTTATTGACTTTATTACTTCATTTTCATCGATATTTGAGTCAAATATAATCATGGAATATGTTTTCGGAAGATTATTAATCTGAAGTTTTAGGTTCTTTTGAAGATACTTATCGTATGATTTTAATCCCATAAGAAGATAATTTAGTCTTTTTATATCATTTATTTTGTCTGTGATAATTGAAATACATGCTTTTGCAAAATAAAATCTAAACTCTTTACGTTCAGTATGGATTACTAACCAAATGATTCCTGCAATAACCGAGTAAGAAAAATTTGCACCAACGGGTACAATATAATAATCATACAAAAAACCATAATAGTAATTAAAAGAGAATACCTTCTCATATATCACTAGCGAGATAAAGATCGGGACTATTACGTAAAGGATATTTTTTACGCATATAAATTCATCAATTTTATTTTTAGGATCTGATTCTTTAAAAAGCGCTCTGCTGCTATGCCGAATGGGACAAACTGCGTAAACAAAAGACAGAATATAAAGTGAATCTATCGGGACGATCTCGTATCCAAATACTGTGTAAATTGTTGGTTGATTAGTCTGGTATGATAAGACTGTTATTACAACAGGTAAGACTACTAGTATAATTATTGGTAGTGTCCTGCCAGAAAACAATCGCACTTTATTTCCCCTCTTCAAATATACATCCAACATAATTATCCGACTTTTTGCATTGTTTTGGATTAGATACGTTTGCAATACCTTCAAGGTCATTATTAGGTTTATCTCTGTTAACTAATTGAGTTGAACTGTTTTGTTGCAATTGCTCTGCCTCCAGTGTTCCCACAATTAGGTAAAATTCACTTATTGACCTCTGAAATTCGGTTGCTAGTTTTGATAGAATATTTTTTTCTACTATGATATCCTTGCAAACTGAAGCCATTCTCTTAATGTTTCCTTTAATAACTCTAACAAGTCCAGTCACATCGCTAATATTCATGTACCTCCGCACTATACTCTGAATTATCAGTCAATTACAAATTAAGAATGTCTAAATGTATTAAAAATTTTGGGTCATGGAGTAACAAAAGATAACCTTATGGATGTGAAGACAAATGAAATCGTTGCAAAAATGATATTAATTTCAACTCCGAAATTGAAATGAAAAAAATTCTCTATTACTAAATTAGAAACTCAAAATTCGACCCATCTGAAATTCCAGATTCATCCCTTCCGGCCCACTTGTAATTTAGTGCTATTATATCGTAAAACGATTACAAATAACATGGAAGCTCAATTCGCAGCATTAACACCCTATGAAAATTTTGTCTGTGCATTAAAAGCAAAGGAGACTAAAAGACAATATCCCCATCGTCTTGACAAATTCCTTTCCTACTTAGGATTTGAAGAAACTGTTAAGAATTAACAGAATTTTGTCAAGTTATATTAGATGATAAACAATGACGCCAAGATAAACTGGAAGCAAGTAAAATACTCATTGCTTGTCATAGGAACATTTATGATATTTTAAAATACGGTCTGTTAATGATACCGGTTATAGAAATCCTGGTCGCATTAGCATCATAACGGGAACTGGTCGCATTAGCATCAGCACTTGTCGCATTAGCATCAGCACTTGTCGCATTAGCATCAGCACTTGTCGCATTAGCATCATAACGGGAACTGGTCGCATTAGCATCATAACGGGAACTGGTCGCATTAGCATCATAACGGGAACTGGTCGCATTAGCATCAGCACTTGTCGCATTGTTGATGCTGTCCGCGTCCTTGATATTGGTGTTGTTAGTCTTGTTGTTGCCTATTGAATATTTTTGTTTAAAATAATTTGCATCTTCAAAACAGTGAACTATTTCATCATCCCTAAGATTATGACCTATTTTTGTAGCCAGCTTTATACAATCATGCATATTTTTATCCGCATTTTTATAAGCCCCTGAATTTTTAAAGTCATTCAAAGATATCTGATCGTCATTTAAAGTGCCATTTTTTATATCACCTACTAATTCTTTTGAATTATTATAATGTTCCAGAAGCGTTCCATCTTTTTTCACGGCTTGCATTGGAATAATAGTGCCAATAAAAAAGAAGGCCCCAAGACTTATTAATGTTACTAAGAAATAAAACATATTGATAGATCTGACACTATCCATAGGTTAAAATTTAAAGCCATGATAAATAAATCTTTGTCATACACCGTATTTGGTCCGACAAAAATTTATTATGAATGCTCCTTAAATTATTAGCATTCTCGTTTTATTCTTGCCTGGTTTAATGACTTCACGTCATTCTATATCAAATTCATTTTCTTGTAGTATATCTATGAGTAAATAAATAAAATAAAGTTTCCTCTGAAAAATTTTTCCAAAAATTTCAATCCGCATATAGGCGCGTGCTCCACTTTTATCAAATTCGGGCGTTATAAACAAAATGGCGAAATCTTAAATAACCTTTAAAAAGAAGTTTCTTCTAAGTTTTAGGAATGTCTATACTCAGAAGAAACGAAAAAGTGGTTACGTTGGGCATGTTTGTTTTAGGATTAGCCGCTATATCAGGGATACTAATTGCACCGCAAGCCTTCGCGCAAGAGGCTGCACTTTCAGGAGCTACACCAGCCGCACAATTATCGCATACTAAATCAATCCAACCAACTGTTACT
>DATBHO010000086.1:0-3072 GCA_036557405.1 Nitrososphaeraceae archaeon | reverse complement strand
TACCACTTTTGGTACCGACTTTGTAAGGCTGTACCACATAGAAGTTCTTGTTACTCATTTATAATATATGCAATATTCATATATTTAAATAGTGGTTGTAGTATACTACCACAATGAATGAGCAACTGGTTGCTAAAAGTCTTATAATACTTGAAGTATTTTGTGCTCAAAATAATATTGGTGGTGTGGGAAAAAATGAAATACTCCGAGATACTGGTAGTAAAGATAAGCCTGTAATTTTCAAAACTATAAACTTTCTGAAAAAAGCTAACATACTAGAGTTTAAGAGAGTCAAGCAGGGTAAAAAAGCACCCGTAACTCTAACACGTCTTGGCAAAGAGATTGTAGACTTGATTATTGATATTAAGAAATCCAAAGATACATACCTTGCAGTTAAAGATAAAATATTGGAATATATTCGGTTCACAGAGGATTCACATAAAATATTGGAATCTATGCGGCTTTTCAAAGTGGATTCAAATCATAATGGGGAAAGGGATGTAGAGATATGGTTAGAGGAATTATCAAAGAAAGGCTGGAAAGAAGAAATGATATCAGACTATACTGATCTCATTCAGTCTCTATTTAGGATAAGAGACTTTTATCGTAAGAATATATATAATTCGCTCATATACAGATACCATACCATTTCTAATTTTGGAGTGAACGAAAATGCTAAGGAAGTCTTAATAAAAATTATAATAAATGCGATAACTAATTTTCTTACTAATGAACTGACACTAAATATGACACATTCTCGGTTTTCTGATAACCATCATCAACTTGAGAACCTCTCGAAACCAATTATGGAGGAAATCGAGAAAATATATATGCCAGTCAATCCCCGGAACATTGAGATCATATCAAATAGATTCACATCTGAAGCAATTGCAGATTTAATGTCATCACTTGTATGCATCCTAAAGCCTGCCAAGGAGGACTTTGCTTTTACACGCGTTAAATCAGAAATCGAAAGGGTGAAGAAAGCTATTGAATATGGTGAAGACACGTCTGGTGATGCAGAGCGTTATCTAAATAATTTGGAAGATTTGGCTAAGCTACGTGAGAATTGTATTACAAGATATAGTAACTATTTAGATGAGACAGATGAAATATTAGAAAATTGAGTTTTGGTCAACTTCTCTGAAAGACATGGAAGTAATTTAACCCACCTATTTTATCTTAGTAAGGTCTATTTTCGTTAGTATCTGTTGGAAACGATTTTCCATTTCTTCACGCATAGACTTTAGTTCCTCTCTGTGTTTTATTTCTCGAAGTTCAATCTCGTCCTTCTTCTTAGTTAACTCATCTATCTTTTTATGCAGGCGATGTTCCTCGTTTATAGTTAGATCGTTAATTGCTGCTACGTATCCTAAGGCTTTATCGTTACCTTCTAGTAGTTCGGCGTCGGTCGGTTTGAAATATGACTTGGTTAGGCCGCTGCGGTGTCCCATCAAGTATTCCGAGTAAAGGGGATTCATACCTGCATTTATACAGATGGTCTTGAAGAATTTGCGAAAGCCGTGTGTTTGCATGAGTTCGGTACGCTGGGTATGGTCTGTTGAGGGCGTTCTCACTCCCGTTTTATCCAGAAGGTCATGAATCATAAACGTAATGGTATTGGGACTGACCGGTTTAGGTTTATTTATTTGTGTTATTGCATCAAATTGTACTCGAAACAGGGGAGTATTAGGAGTAAACTTTTCACCTAGTCTTTCACGCCGCCTCATATACTCTTCAATATGTTGTGTGCATTCTGGGGTGCAATAAGTAACATAACTCTCCTGTTCATTAGTATAGACCCTAAACTTCAGTATGTTATACTTGTCTATTCTATCTATATCTTTTAGTCTTATTGTTGCTAAAGCTCCGCGTCGCATACCAGAAGACGCCATTAGTAAAATCATAGATTTATCCCTCATTGGCGCTGCTTCAACCAGTTTTTTTATCTGTTCCTTTGTATATGGTTTATCCTCAACCATACTCCTATTTTTTGCTTTGAATTTCTTTAATCGCTTCCAATTCAGTGTAAAATTATTCATTTCGTAAAAATGTATTATAGGTGCTATATAGCTGGATACTGTTGCCGGTGCCAGTCTCCGATCACGTCTTAGATACACGATATAGTCTCTTATTCTGATTTCTAATTCGTTTTCAGCAATAAATAGCATGTCTTCATAACTAGATTTATTACAAAACTCCACGAAATACTTTAGTTTAAGATCATACTCCTTTCTTGTAAAGTCACTATTTATTGAATTAATAAAATTGGAGTATGCTTCTTGCTGTTTTTTCTGCTGACTCATAGCTCTCTAGATTAAGTAGCTAAAACTATTTAAGCATAGTATATACAATACAAAATACATCATTTGAATTGAATATTGAACAGTGGTGCAAAATAGACGAAAGTATTTCCATTGCAGAAAATGATGAACAGTATAAACATTATGCTGGATTTGATCATAATGAAAAATTGATGGAAAAATTAGCTGAATTAAGACTCAATAATTCCGAAATCTTTATCGAATATATTGCTCATCCAACACCACTTCTCCTTGGAGCGATTGAAGAAATAGCTTATTCAAAAACCAAAAATCTTGAAATTCAATTGCACAATGCTAGGACTAGACTAATAGTCTCATCCAAGCACACCTTCAATGGCACTCCGGTCAACTGGAATACATGGAGGCAATTCAACAGCAAAGAGAAGACAGATATGGGTAGAAAAGAAGTATTCGACGAATTTATAAACAAAACTCATCTCATCAGACCTTTAATCGAAAGTAGATTCTCCTCGATTGAAAAAACATACAAAGCGTTTGAATTTCCAGTTAATGATGGTCCAAATCATCCAAAACAAAGACTAGATCCCCTTTTAGGTTATCTAAAAAATGAGAACATAACATATGAAAAATTGGCTGAGTTTGTCAAGTTTTTAGGACAAAAGGCCAGAAATTCATTTAGGGAAGCATTGAATGAAGTTAGTAAAGAGGTTCTAAACAGAGATGCAGATTATTATGATGACTTTTATTTTTTCCGAAACAAAGTATACAAAGATATAGAATCGAGATT
>DATBHO010000085.1:0-13357 GCA_036557405.1 Nitrososphaeraceae archaeon | reverse complement strand
CAGATCACGCACAGAAGATCTTTATTGATGAACATAAGTTAAGCGGCCTAATTGTGGGTGGACCAGGTCCGACAAAGGAGAACTTTTTGAAGGAAGAATATCTTGATTATAGGTTACAAAATAGCGTGCTTGCGACAATTGATAGCTCGTATTCTGGAAGTGAAGGGGTTAGAGAGATATTGGAGAAGGTAAACGAACAAGGAATAATAACAGAATACAGATTATTAGATGAAAAGAAACTTGTCAAGAAATTTATGAGTCAGGTATATTCAGATCAAGGACTAGCAATATATGGAATCCATGATGTTCTTAAAATGTTGAAAAGTGGAATTGTGGACACTTTGATTGTTACAGATGAAATACCATATATGCGGATCGAGGTCAAATGCAATAAATGTGGAAATCTTCAGGAAAGTTTTGTCGAAAGAATCAATTTGATCAACGTAAAACAAGACGAGTTATCAAAATCATGTCCCAAATGTGGAAGTGATGATAAGGACCTTAATGAAAAAGATATTGTTGATTTCCTTGAGGAATTATCTGCCAATAGCGGTGCCAAGATGGAAGTAATCTCATCAAAAACAGAAGAAGGTGCACAACTTGCAAGTTTAGGAAATATTGGCGCACTCTTACGTTTTAAGCCTTCACATTAATTAATGCTGGTATAGACCTGCTAATTTACTTTAATGCCGTTTAGTGTAAGAGACGCCTTTATCTTTTGGGCAATCTTGCTAAGTTCCTCGTCTGAAATTAGGGTTCTGGAGGGCCACCTTCCATTTGGAGAATCATAACTGTATCTTGGGATTATGTGAACATGAACGTGCCGTACTATCTGATTCGCCGCCCTCCCGTTGTTTTGGCCGATATTTAGACCCTTTGCGGCTAATGCCTTTGCAATTCCCTTTGCAAGGAATGAAACAGTTGAAAACAGTTTGCCTATCTCGAGATCGTTCATTGTAAAAATATCTGGGTGATGTTTCTTTGGGAGTACTAAAGCATGGCCGGTATTAATTGGATATTTATCCATAAATGCTAGATAGAATGAATCCTCGTAGATTTTAACTGCTTTTAATTCATCATTAATAATAGAGCAGAATATGCATTTATTATTTGATTTCAATAATTAAAATCCGTGTTTCTTGCTGATTTATATTTTTGTTATGTTCTTTATTTACGAGACTTTTAAATAGGTCAAATTTTTTTCTAAGTGTACATGACTGAAACGATCGAAGTATATGAGTTCAATATGAAATTCACATTCACTTGCCCTAAATGTGATTATAAAAACGAAGATATCTCTTCAATAGATATCGCCAATGGCAATGCTGAGTGTGGAATGTGTGAAACACTATTTAAAATAGAAGGTATTGACGGCATCAAGATTTTTGCAATCTTGGAATAATTTCTTTCTTCAATCTATCCTTAATTTAGTACTAATGTTAAATTAAAATACGCTATAATCAATAAAAAACTGATGGAGCTTATTAGTAGAACGGTAGTTAATGGTCCCGCAAGGGCTCCCCACAGGGCTATGTACAAAGCGATGGGTCTAAATGACGACGATTTATCTAAGCCTATTGTAGGCGTATCATCAACCTGCAACGAAGCCACCCCTTGCAATATTCATTTAGGAGACTTGGCTCAGCACTCAAAAGCTGGAGTAAGGGCTTCTGGATGTACTCCGAGAGAGTTTACTGCAATATCTGTTTCAGATGGTATAGCGATGGGGCATGAGGGAATGAAGACATCTCTTGTAAGTCGTGAAATTATTGCAGATTCGATCGAGATAATGATGCGAGCTCACAGATATGATGCGCTAGTAGGAATTTCAGGATGTGACAAGAGTTTACCAGGTACAATTATGGCTATGGCCAGATTGAATTTGCCATCAATATTTGTTTATGGAGGTACTATATTGCCTGGCACATGGAACGGAAAACAAGTTACTATACAAGATGTTTATGAAGCAGTTGGCTCGTTTGAAGCAGGGAAGATAAAGATGGAAGATTTAAAAAATTTGGAGGATGTTGCATGTCCATCGGCAGGTTCATGCGGAGGTATGTATACAGCAAATACAATGGCATGCATTAGCGAAGCTCTCGGTATGGCATTACCCGGAAGTGCATCACCTCCTGCATTAAGTGAAAAAAGAAACAAAATATGCTATGAAACAGGGAAGCAAATCATTCGTCTATTAGAAAATAATGTCAGACCAAAAGATATACTTACATTTGAAGCATTTGAAAATGCCATAGCCATCGCAAACGCAATAGGCGGTTCAACTAATGCCATCCTTCATCTTCTTGCAATATCTAAAGAGATAGGCATAAAATTAGAACTAAAAGATTTTGAGCGAATTAGGAAATCGACACCTCATCTTGCAGATACAAGACCTGGAGGTCTGTACGTCATGGTGGATTTAGATAGAGTAGGTGGCGTACCTATTATATTAAAAAATTTACTAAAAAAAGGATTATTAAATCCTGGTACTTTGACTATCACTGGCAAAACAATGAAACAAAATCTAGAGAATGTATCTTTGACCAATTCTGAACCCGTAGTATATTCTTGTGATAAACCTCTTCATCACGAGGGCACTCTAAGAATTCTAAATGGTACTCTCGCTCCTGAAGGTGCAGTCATAAAAATTGCTGGATTGCAGAAGAAAAAATTTGAGGGAAATGCAAAAGTTTTCGATTCTGAAGAGAATGCTTTTGATGCAATATCAAAGCAGAAAATACACAAGGGCGATGTTGTTGTTATCAGATATGAAGGTCCTAAAGGAGGACCAGGAATGAGAGAGATGCTGGCTGTAACTGCTGCGTTAGTGGGACAAGGTCTCGGAAGCGACGTAGCTATGGTGACGGATGGAAGATTTTCCGGAGCAACGAGAGGATTTATGATTGGTCATGTCTCACCTGAAGCAATGGTTGGTGGACCAATATCTCTAATAAAAAATGGAGATAAAATCAGTATTGACCTTCATAAAGGGAACATTGATTTGAATATTGGTCACATGGAACTTACTAAAAGAAGAAAAGCATGGAAGCCAATAAAGTCAAAATACAAGAACGGGGTTCTGGCAAAATACATGCTACTCGCAAGATCTGCATCAGAAGGGGCCGTAACGATACCGCAACTCAACTAGACTCATCTGTATGTGTTAAAGCAAGTAGAAATTGAGATCATGATTTTCAATCAAATGAGAAATTTCAAAAGTCTTTTTCTGTTATCAATAGTTGCCATATCGATAATTTCGGTTGTATTTTTTTTGTATCGATATGAATCAATTACGGTAAACTTTTTCCCTCAAAATTCTAATCTACTCTATCAAGGTATTTTTAATAATGCAACTAGTCTGGTTGAACTTGGAAATACTACGAAATCGCTTGGATTAACCAACATGTCAGGAACCAAATCAAATATTTCAGTTGTGAGTCGTAATAACAATTCAAATTCACCCATCGACGACCTTGTTTCACTCAGTGACCCTGTTGATACGCTTACAAGAATGATAATCAATGTTTTGGAAAATTCATCCATATCTGGTTCTAAGAATAGTAATGATCATGGTTTCAAAAACTATTATGACTTGGGAGGTTCGTGGAATCTTGAAATTAAAGGGGATCAATTTTCAAACTTTACAAGTGTAATACTGTTAAATAATACCTTAAACAATATTGCCAAAAATTATAAATTGAATCTTATTACATCAAGTGCAAATAATATTACTTATCAGCCAGCAAATCAAATTTTAAAAATAAGAGGAACTGGCAATCTGACCCTTGAAGATCAAACTACTAGAGTTCAATTATTGATAATTCTTTACAAAAATAAAACTATCTATGTAGTATTTGCATCCAAGACGAATGATAACCTATTTGATAATTATTTGATACATGGAAATATATTGGAAAGAAAGTTTCAATACTAAAAATAACTGGATAATTCTGATTTAGGATTACTCGGCGCCTATTAAGCCTATTAAATCGAATCCTTCAGAAATCTTTGAGCTAATTTCTGCTATTGATACTAAATGGCCATCTGGATCCGCTATTATTGCATGTTTTCCAAAGGATTCGTCTTTGGGTTCTTTGAAAAATTCTACATTTTTTTCCTTTAACTTCTTTGCTACTGATTCCAGATTACTAACCATAAAACCAACCAAGACGCCAGAGTTCTTTGTCCTCGACTTACTTTTTGCGGGATGCAAAGCAAGCACGGTTCCAGTTGAAAAAAACTCCACCCATTCAGGAGAAGTATTTTTGACTGGTAGTTCTAATACATCACGATAAAATTTAATAGATTTGTCCATATCACTAACCAAGAGAATTATTGCCCCAAGTCTTTTGAATGTCAAAGTACTTCAGGTTGAGAGATTCCGAATTAATAACTTATCTATTCCGGACATACAAAGTTACCATTGTCATAGTAATTTATATTAAATTTTCAATTTACATCAGTTATAGAAGTTGATTTGAAATGTTGATGGTAAGAGTGGTTAACAATAAGGTGACCTTAGTTCAATCAGAGTTACCGGAATTGAATGGTGACGAAATATTAGTCAGAATGCATTCATGTGGTATATGTGGCTCAGATTTAGAAAAGGTTTATGGGAATTATGGAATGAAATCCTTACGCGTCGGACACGAACCTGCAGGTGAAGTTATTAAAGTTGGTAAAAATATTAAAAAATTCCAGATTGGAGACAGGGTGTTTGTCCATCATCATGTTAGTTGCTACACATGTAGATATTGTCTTCAAGGTAACTATACAATGTGTGCTAATTATCAAAATAGCAATATTGACCCTTGTGGCTTGTCCGAACAATTTATCGTTCCAAAATGGAATATTGAACATGGTGGTGTATTAAAACTACCATACTCAATCTCATACGACGAAGCTGCTCTGATTGAACCATTTGCCTGTTGTATCAGAGGACTTAACAAAATTTCAATAAAACATGGAGATAATGTAGCAATTCTGGGAGCCGGGCCAACTGGTGTCATGCATATGTTATTAGCTAAAATGTGGGGTGCAAGCAATATTGTGGTTTCTGATATTAATCACTTCAGGTTAAAGTTTGTACAAAAATATGGCATAACTACCGTAAATTTGAATCAAGAGAACCTGGATAATGTAATAAAGGAGGCTACGGAAGGTATAGGAGCCGATGTCACAATTCTAGCAACTGGGAGTATCAGGGCATTTGAAAGTTCACTTAAAATAACAAGAAGAGGGGGTAAAATATTGCTTTTTGGAGTTCCATCGATAGGTTCAATTTTTAACCTGGATTTAAATTCGATATATTCAAACGAGCAAATAATTATTCCAAGTTATGGCGCGTCAGAAATAGAAACCAACCAAGCCTTATCATTAATGTCTGACAAATCACTCGATCTTTTGCCTCTTGTTACACACCGTTTTCAAATGAGAGAATCCAATGATGCTTTCAAATGCGCACACAAGGCACTAGATGCTATGAAAGTCCTAATAGTAACATCATAAAAATTATTTATGAAAATATTTTTACCAACAACCAAATGGTAATTGTCCAGATATATTCTGTCTTACCACGCAGATCATGCGATCGATATGCACTATCCGATCTGTGACAATTCCTAACATGATCAATCCTACTATCAATTACAACATCAGCAGAAACCCAAAGTAGTTGGTTTGATTCATCCTACCATCTTAGAAAATAATGAAAGTAACAGAGACTCTTATGTTATCGAATAAACTAACAAAACGATAAGTGTTAATAAACTTTCAAAACCAAACCTAACTGATATCTTATCCATGTTAATTCAAGGAAAACAAACAATTAGGATTGCTATTTATTTGGTTGTAAACAAAGATTGTTTATAAAAAACTAGAATTCCTTATTATTATTTACTAAATACCCTCTAATCATGAAAATATAAATAACTTGCACAATCAGGTTATCTTAGATGGATTGGGGAATTAGAAATCGCTTATCAAGAATAATGAATCCACAAGACAGAAAGGGAGTAATGTTAGCAGTTGACCATGGATATTTCTTAGGCCCCACTGAAAGATTGGAAGATCCGAAAAAAACCATTGAACCATTGCTAAAATATGCAGATTCATTAATGCTAACGAGGGGAATTTTGAGAACATGTGTCGATCCTGAATCTAATATTCCTATTGTACTCCGTGTATCTGGAGGAACTAGTATTTTAGGTGAAGATCTTTCAAAGGAGACTATTACAACATCGATTGAAGACGCGATAAGAATTAATGCATCATGTATGGCGTTATCTATTTTTATTGGAGGTAAATACGAACACCAAACTTTAAACAATCTTTCTAAGCTTGTAGACGAGGGAGAAAGGTATGGAATCCCAGTCTTGGCAGTTACTGCAGTTGGAAAAGACATGGCTAGAGATGCAAGATACCTTGCCCTATCTTGCAGAGTTGCTGCAGAATTAGGAGCACATTTGGTAAAAACATATTACTGCGATAACTTTGAAAAGGTGGTTGAGGCCTGCCCTGTTCCAGTCATTATAGCAGGTGGCAAGAAGCTACCCGAAAAAGAAGCACTAAATCTTACTTTTAACGCTATTAGAGATGGAGCATCAGGTGTAGATATGGGTAGAAATATTTGGCAATCAGATCGTCCAATTGAAATGATCCAAGCCGTTAGATCAATAGTTCATGACCGCTTAACCGTAGAACAATCAATTAGTTCATTCTTTTTGAACAAGAGCATAGGATCGAACGAATTGGAAACTCTAAATACGCGATAAATATTTTTAGTAGGTAAATTTCAATGTTGTATTATGTCAGAGTATGAAGGGGGTACTTTTAGATGCAAAGTTTGCGCAAAAGAATTTCTAACTAAGAATGAATGTGATGCTCATTATGATGACACTCATGGAGATGAAATTGCAGATGTTGGAGAGTAACTACTTTTGAAATAGACCTTTAATCAAATTGTATTAACAGTAATGTTAAATTTTTTAATAACCAAATTAACTTACTGTAAGATCTAGTTGAAAATTGCAACTGTAATTTTATTTGAAATTGGACTCTGTGCTCTTGAAGATACTAATGTGATTTATAGAAAGAAATTTGAAAATCCTGAGATTGAATACTCTTCGATAATGGAAGGCAAAGTAAACTTCATAGATGATTTGATTCATATATTAAGAAATTATGATCAAATAAGAGTCAATAATAAGCATTTGATAGAGCTTTTTCAACGTGAAAAAATTGATGTTAAATTGATGTCTGATTCTAGACAAAATGACATAAATCAGAACAAATTGGATTTAATCATAAAATTTGGGCTGTTCGAAGATAGAGATGAATTATCCGGAATCCTGCAAAGGTTTGCAATAAATTTGTCATCTATGAAGGTAAAAGAGTCATCTGAAAAATTAGATCTTCATTTGGTTCAAGCAGTTAATACATTGGATGAGCTTGATGAAATAATAAACACAATTGCCACACGAATCCGTGAATGGTATGGACTGCATTTTCCTGAATTGGACTATTTGCTCCAAAACATTATCACATATGCTAATATCGTAAGAGATGCAGGATCAAGAGAGAATATTACAAGAGAACTTTTGATGCAATTAGATGTACCTGATAAGAAAATTGAATTAATTCAACAGGCAATCTCAAAAAGTCAAGGGGGCGATCTTATTGTTGAAAGTTCCGAATCTTTAAAAATTTTAGCCTCAGAAGTGATAAAATTATCAGAGCTGAGGGCCAACCTTTCTAGCACAATTGAGAACTTGATGGAGATACTTGCTCCAAATTTAAAAAATATGCTCACTGCAATCATAGGTGCAAGATTGATTGCAAAAGCAGGTTCCATTCTAAAATTGGCACAATTGCCTTCAAGTACAATTCAAATAATTGGTGCAGAAAAGGCCTTATTTCGAGCACTGAAAACGGGAACTAGACCTCCAAAACACGGTTTATTATTTCAACATCCTTCTATCAACTCTGCACCGAAATGGCAAAGAGGTAAAATTGCCCGTGCTTTATCTTCAAAAATAGCTATTGCAGTTAGAATTGACGTATACCGAAATGGTGCTTTAGATAAATCTTTATTAGAGAGCCTAAATCGAAGAATTGAAACCATTCAAAAAATTTATCATGAACCTCCGAAAGGTAAAGAATACTTTGACAACAAAAGTAGGTCAATGAACAAGAGATCAAAAAAATCCATTAAATTCAAGAGGGGAAAAGCGCGACATGAAAAACGCAGACGGTATTAGCTACGTTACTTTAAATGGAAAATCACATATAGCAACTTTGAATTTATTAAAAGGTATCGCTTTATACGGCGAAAAATTAATCTCCAAAAATGGAAATGAATACAGAATTTGGGATCCATTTAGAAGTAAATTGGCTGCCGCATATATCAAGGGATTACAATTTGATTTCTCGCATATAGAAAACATATTGTATCTTGGAGCGTCGACAGGGACGACCGTGAGTCATTTATCTGATATTCTTGGAAATACTGGTAGAATCTTTGCGGTTGAATCTTCAACAAGAGTTGCTAGGGAGCTAATATCAAATGTATCTTCTAAGAGAACAAATGTAATACCTATAATAGAAGACGCCAGGAAACCAAGAAGTTATTTTTCAATATATGATAAAATGGATCTCGTCTATTGTGATATTGCACAACCTGATCAAACCTACATAGCAATCAATAATTGTAAGATATATCTTAAAGAAGGAAAGCCAATTCTCCTTGTTATTAAGACTAGGAGTATAGACGTTACTATGTCTCCAAAAAATGTAATCGCCAATGAAATTAAGAAGTTAGAACAGCATTCGTTTGAGATTAAACAGAATCTAGATCTTGCCCCTTTTGATAAGGATCATGCAATGATAAAGGCAATTTTCTGTCCAAGTTTGTAAATACTAAAGCACAGTACTTGAAACAATCATTTGGGCAGGTTTCCATGATTTCCTTGCAAAAGGTGGAATTTCATTTTTTTGTCTAAACCATTCCTTTACAAATTTTATTGTCTTTTTGTCAGAAGGATACCCACTTCCTACATCACCATATTGAATCCGAATTTTACTTATCTCAGAATCACGTATTACCTTTGCGATAATGGAAGCTCCAGATACAACAACATTCAATCTATCAGCATGATGCATTGAAACTAAATTTGGTTTATATCTCTTAAGGAAAGTTTGAATTGTTCTTTGATACCTGGAAGGATTTACATCGCATGAATCAACGTACGTCTTGTCAGATTTCATATTTTTAATAGTGACAGCCATAGCTTCTGCCTCCAGTAAATTTAGATTGTTTCTAAAAACATGAAAGTCAATGTCCTGAATGTTTATTCTACAAACACAAATTGATTCCGCTACGCTGATTACATGACTAAATAGATCTTTCCTTTTTTTTACACTCAATAACTTTGAATCTTTAATTCCATTTTCAACCATCTCTGAAATGGATTTCTTATATACACAAATTCCGGCGACGATAATTGGCCCTAACAAAGAGCCTCTGCCAGCCTCATCTATTCCGCAAATGATGGTCTTATTCCCAGTGAATTCTAATCCCCCGTAATTCAAATCAGCATATAGTTGCTATTTTATCCTTGTCCCATCAGCAATCATGATATATTAGGAGTCAAAAATTATCATACTTTATCATAGGCTTGAAATATAATGTATCAACGATCAGAGAAGGGAATGCACTAATCATAGTTCCCACAATTTCTCTTTCAGAAGCCGTGCCCCCAAAAAATCCTGCTTTTTTCAATCCGAATGCCAAGTGGAATAGAGATATTTCCATGTTGGTATACAAAATTCAAGCCTCATCAGGAAACAATATGACATTTGCTGATTCAATATGTGGCGTTGGAGCAAGAGGCTTGAGAACTGCCGTTGAGGTTCCAGAAATAGGTACAATTTATTTCAATGATCTAAATCCGATTGCAATAGATCTAGCAAGAGTAAGTGCAAAATTGAACCATGTACATGACAAATCCATTTTCGTAACTAGCGATGTATGCAAATTCCTAAATTTTGAACAACGTGAACACAAGAAATTTGATATAGTAGACCTGGATCCGTTTGGAAGCCCATCAACTTATGTAGATTGTGTTTTACGTTCTGTAAGTAATCGTGGATTGATCTCAATTACAGCAACTGATACAGCAGTATTATGCGGTGTATATCCGAATGTATGTTACAGGAAGTACTATGGATTCCCGTTAAGAACTGAATATTCTAATGAAATCGGAATACGGATATTGGTTTCGTTTATAGCACTAAACGCATCACGATTTGATTTATCGATTGTACCTTATTTCTGCCACAGTAATCTACATTACATCAGAGTATACCTAAAGGTGATATTTGGGAACAAACTCGCAAATACTGTAGTATCAAAAATAGGCTATCTTAAACATTGTCAGAACTGTAAACATCGTAAAGTCGAAAATCTTAAGGATCAAAATTTAGTTTGTGAAAATTGTGGTACAAAATGTAATTTAATGGGACCTCTTTGGATAGATAGCCTTTTTGACTCAGGGTTTGTGGGTGCAATGCTAAATGAATTGAAAAATAACGAAAATTATCCATCACCCATGAATAATTATCAAAGGTTGCTAAGAATGATGCAAACCTGTGAGAAGGAGCTAGCATATCCATATTATTTTGAAACAGATACTATTGCGGCTATGGCTAAAAGGAGCTCCATTTCTTTGGATATGGTTGTTAGTACTCTGTCTGATAATGGATTCATTGTCTCCAAAACAATTATGAACCCTAAGGGATTCAAAACTAACGCATCGCAAAAAGAAATAATTGATTTCCTTTACAAATAAATAGTAATTTATAGCAGTATAAATTGCTATAAATAATAGTTCTACGCATATTATTCAATTGGAAACCATACTTTTATCAAACACCAGAGGGAATTCAATTTCATCAATTCGATAAGCTCTGAGCAAACAAAACAAGCCTACAAACAAAATCTTACCCGATTCATAAAGTTCTGTAAGCTGGATTCAATTGACGAATTACTAAAAATAGACATGCAAAAATCAATCATAGATTACGTTGTAAGTCTAAGAAATGACAATATTTCACACAATACAATCCATGTCCTATTAGCTCCAATCTATCATTTTTGTGAAATGAGCGATATTATCATAAACAAAAAAATATTTGGCAATCCCGGCCAAGTATGACAAGTTAATAATATCGTTAAGGACGGCATACGCTAAAGAACTATCACTAGATAAAGAACAAACTTCTTACAATGATTTGTTAGATGCTCTCAGGTTATCTTTGAAAGGTTACCAGATAACTTGAACGAACTGACTACACTTTTTACTTCTGGAAGGAATTTGTCAAAAGATTGTTCTGTAGGAGTATGATAATAAATTACGTAGGCCATTCCGTCTTTTATTGCAAAATTCAGCCAATTCTTACCAATTATAGTCTTGTTCTCGTCGACATGATTCCATGAGGCGTTCATTGAGGCTATACCGCCCAATTTGCTTTCGTTAAACTTCAAGGATTGATTATCAACGCAACAATACTCGGCATGGATAAAATCATTCAGGTATTGTTTCAGAGTCTTATTCTCTTGGAGCCTTTCAGTGTAAACAGCCACGCCAGAGGTTGCTGCATTGGTTAAATTATTCAGGTCGAAGGCAACTCCAGTATTGTTTGTATTATTTGCTAGGGTTTGATCCCACTGTACCGGATAATCGAATTCAAATCCATGCACCTGATCTTTATATGTCAATAACAGGTTTGAGACGGCATCAGCATACACCTTTGAGAAAACATTATCCTTGAAATCGAGGTCAGGTATTCCTAACACACACAACGATGAATCTATGGCATCAGCGTTGCATTTTTCGTCGGATGCAAGTGCTTCATGTGAATCGATTATCGATTCTATTGCTACAATAGCAAAAGTTACTAAGGCAACAGAAAAACCAAATATTGCAAGTGTCTCGTAGGTTAATCTCAATACTTATACTGCCCAGAATGGCAACGGAAATTATAATCTTTTCTACCATTCTCTATTTTTGGTTATCGCACATTCACGTAATGATAACAAAAGGATACTCATTTCACTACCAATACGGGACAATGTGAATATGTCACTACTCCGCTGGCAACGCTACCCAGTAACAGTTTTTTAAATCCAGTCATGCCTCTACTGCCGATAACAATCAAATCTACTTTCTTGTTCTCTGCATACTCTACAATCCCTTTTACGACTGACGTAATACCAACAATAACATCGGTATTAACGCTCACTTTCTTTTCTGTCGCCTTCTGTTTTACCTTATCTATTATCTGACGCTCCGCTTTTTCCTTTTCTATAGTTTCAATTTTCATCGTTCTGTCATTATTCGCGTAGTCGAATGTACTATATGCGACATGAGAGACGATATATAATATAATTAATTCTGCTTCATTTCTTTTAGCCAAGTCAATCGCATAGGTGCTGGCGTTGAAGGATGGATCAGAACCATCTACTGCAACTAGTATCTTTTTGATAGGCAATAAACATTAATCACAATCATTATTTTATTAATTTTTCATCATTCAATGGAAATAGTGAATAACTTTATCATGACAACAAGGCTAAGTTTGAAAGGTTATCAAATAGAATAAAGAAAAATGTGGAATTATATTAACTACAGAATATGAAAGAAGTAGGCAAGTATAATATCTGTAACAACCCAAATTGCAAAACCAATTAGAGCGGCGTAACCTATCCACTTCAAGAGTTTTCTTTTATTCATTTTATTTTAATTCCGTCCCATCCGTGTTTTTTTCATTCTCTATCTTCTTTTCAAGTTCGGCTAGTTTCTTTTCGTCTTCCGCTAATTTCATTTGAGAACCGGATGATTCCTTTTCTTTATTTCTAATACATTCTTTGCATAATGTTTTTTCTTTCCATGGAGGTAACCATTTACCACAATTCCCACAATGACCGGGATCCTCTTCACATTTCTTGTTTATACGTTGTTCATCAGTTTCGCTATTATCTCGCATTTCTTTAAGATATTTTTCCATTCTTTCTTGTGATGCACTTCTCTTTAACATCCAAATGAAAATGAAACCAAGGATAGCACCGACAAGGCTTAAACCATAAGTATAAAGAGCACCAAGGAAGCCTGAAATTATCATCAAGATGCTAATGAAATAGCCGACTCCTCTCCAAAATCCCATTTTTATTATTTATCTCCCATGTTTACTCTACGGTTTAATCTCCGATTTCGATTCTGGTTTGTATCGGCATGCCGTGATACCAGCGATTATTAACAAAAGATTGCCTAGGATACTAAGCACTATCAGTGTTATTCCC
>DATBHO010000084.1:0-4049 GCA_036557405.1 Nitrososphaeraceae archaeon | reverse complement strand
TTTAGCAATATGTCTTCAAGCTATGGATCCAATGAAGCTTCTAATTACTATCGAAGTCCTGCCATCTCCGAAAATAGTTTTATTTTGGAATGGATGATCAATTGACGGGCTCCAGTTCTTAACTGCTTCGACAATTCTATTGGTATCTGTGTCAGTCAATAGATTCCAACCCTCATTTACTGTTTCTAACCATTCTGTATTTCTCCGAATCGTAATACATGGAACCCCAAGCAAATAGGCCTCTTTTTGGGCCCCCCCAGAGTCAGTTATTACCTTTATAGCATTCTGCATCAAATTGAGAAAGTCAAGATAACCAACTGGCTCAATTATCTTTAAGTTTTTGCACTTTTCCAATCTGGCATACAAGTTATGATCTTTTAGTAACTTTGCTGTCCTCGGGTGAATCGGAAATACAATGGTGTAGGAATCGGATTCAGCAGCATGTCTTACATATGATCCTGAAAGGATTTCGAATGCATGAATTACTGAAGCTAAACTTTCTTGAGAACTGGTATTTTCATCTCTATGCATTGTAAATAGAATGAACGATTTAGGCCGTAGTTCTAAATAGTTCAAAATAGAAGATCTGTTCTCAAAAAGTTTTGCTGCCTTATTAACTATCTCTACCGAGATATCTCCAGTATATATTATCTTTCCAAAAACATGCTCTCTTTCCAAATTTCTGACGGCGCTCATTGTAGGAGCAAACAAGTAATCACTGATATGGTCAGTAAGTACTCTATTGATTTCTTCAGGCATACGCCTATCAAAACTTCTCAATCCAGATTCCACATGAGCAATTTTTAACCCTGAACTTCGGGCGGCAATTGCACCTGCGATGGTAGAGTTAGTATCACCATAAACTAGAGCTAAATCAAATTCATTAAAATTCTCTAGAAAGACTTTTTCGATCTTCTTAACCATCTCACCTATTTGATATCCTGGAGTTCCAGATCCGACTTCCAATTCAAATTCGGGCTTAGGTATACCGAATTCTTTAAAAAAGATTTTCGACAGATTATAATCATAATGTTGCCCCGTATGTACAATGCTATGGTTTATACTATTGCCTGCTGAAATATCGCATAAAGTTTGGTGAATTGGAGCAAGTTTAATAAAATTTGGACGAGCCCCTACAACAGAAACGACTCTTATTTTATTCATTCTTGATTACGTCTAGTATTGGTTTAAGCATGATAAATGAATTCGGCCGGTACGACAGTCGCCCATTATTCTTTAAATTGCTCATACTACTATTTCATATTGAACTGTCATTCGGGAAGGTTATGTATATTCATGCTAATTTCTATATTGAAGTATAAGGATTAATAAAAAGTGGGCAAATATCGGATATCATTCATATAATTATACCTAAAATAAGATGCGCATGAAATTTGGAATTGATACAGTATACATTTGAAGCTATATTTCCTTTATTCTTCCCTTAAGCAACGCAGTTATTGTGTACAGGATGGCACCTGTGGCTAAAAGAACTATTCCCACAATTGCAGTACCCACAGAGATCAATATTAAATTAGTAGATATATATCGGCTAGCAGAAAATAACTCCAATGCCTTGCTAGTAAATACCGCTGCTATTATTAGTAAAATGATACCTGGAAAACCATAAAATGCCAATGGATGACGCAGGGAAATGAATTGTATTAAGGAATATAGTACGCTAATTCCATGTGTTATTGGATTGTGAGTTGATGGCCTTTCCACATCATAGTTCACAGTAATCGGTACTTCTGTAATGCGCAATGACTTCTCCTTTGCGCGTAGCAAAATTTCCGTCGAGACTGCCATACCTTCTTCATATAGGCTTATCTTTGCAAGAGCACGTTTACCATAGGCTCTAAAGCCACTTTGTGCATCTGTGAGATTACTATAAGATGCTACCTGAGCAAATCTGGTTATAGTTTTGATACCAAAACTTCTGTAAGCTGGGATACCATCTTTCTCTTGCAGAGTTAAAAACCTTGAGCCTATAACTATATCGACATCCTGTTCTCTGACAGGCGATATAAGATCAGGAATCTTATCAGGATCATGTTGACCGTCCGAATCGATAGTGACCATAATGTCAGCTCCTCTCTCTTTTGCAACCCGGAAAAGCGTGCCAATCGCGGAACCATAGCCTTTGTTTACGCTATGTCTTACAGCAATAGCACCCTCCTTACTCGCAACCTCGCTAGTATTGTCTG
The DNA here is from genome assembly GCA_036557405.1 of Nitrososphaeraceae archaeon. Taxonomy (GTDB): domain Archaea; phylum Thermoproteota; class Nitrososphaeria; order Nitrososphaerales; family Nitrososphaeraceae; genus TA-21. The sequence continues at coordinate 1,842 of DATBHO010000084.1, read as the reverse complement.
ACGAGCCGTCATCACAAACTATAACCTCCGTAGCATATTTCTGAGCTTTCTTTATGATATTTGCAATATTTTTAGATTCATTGTAAGCTGGAATACAGATAGCTATTCTAGGATTATTATATGATACATTTTTTTGTATTTCCGTATTAAACTCCAAATTTAACTAATGTTCTAGAAGTAAGTGCAACTATAAATGCATTTCGTATTCTTGGGAATTATGATAATTATTACCACAAACTAGCTTAACATCATTTTTAAACTTGAATGTATGTAATATTGTCATATTTTTCCCTCTCTCAGGGCATGTAAGTATTTATGTCAACATGGAGACGAAATGGTAAAAACTACCATTTGATGACTAAAGGGGATAAGTAATTGTAGATTGACTGCGATTAAATGTCAATTTCTCGATAAATTGAGCTCATGTGAAGCTTGAAACATTAGAACTTGTCAATATTAAACAGAATTTCGTATTAAGTATTCATTTCATATTTCTCAGCATCTTTTATTAATTGCCAGGTGAAGATCATACATTATAATAGAAATAACAATTTGAATTGTGCTAACAAATAGAACATGGTTAGTACTTTCATATCAAAACCTATTCATTTTAAAAAAATAGGGATAAAAAATGTAATAGTATGTCAGATATCTAGATTCATTATATAATCATATACTAAAAATTTTAATTTGTATATATTATATATTGGAATTCCGAACGGCTATTTAAATACGTCATATGCGGAAATGGCTTGTTTAGCAGATACCAAGAATCATAATATCCTTTGATTCGATATCGATCGATAATCATCAATCATTAATACTTGCTGCTTTTAATCTAATTCTCGTCAATCGATTCAGAGATTCTCTTCAGATCGAAATATCATCTTTGGCTTACAACTTTAAATGCAATTTCAGGTCGAGAAAAGATCATATGAGAGCAAACAATCACTCACTCATTTTTTAGATAGCCCGTGTAATAACAATTAGTTATATATTATCTTAGACATAGAAGTCTGCCTCAGAGTTTGTGTTTGGCCAGTTTTAGGAAATAAGAAAAACATGCCTATATTCGATTAAATATCTAAGCAAAGTCTCTATATATAGACAAAGTTTAATAGAATACTCATGATTGAGATAAATAGCGGGGAAAAAGAAATTCACGGATTGATGGAGTCTAGCGACAGTGGTTTATGACATAGACCTGCATATTGCTGTAATAGGAGTTGGAGGTTGGGGTAAAAATCACGCAAGAGTGCTGCATGATATGGGTGTTCTTTCTTCAATTTGTGACGCAGATTCAGGGAGAACAAAAAAAATAGCAGATCTTTATAAAACCAATGCTTATCTATCTATCGAAGAGCTACTTCAGAAGGAACGTTCCTTGGATGCTTGCATAGTGTGTACACCTACAAAAACACACTCTATTGTTGCAAAAAAAGTAATAGAAAGCGGTATTAATATTTTTGTCGAAAAACCCTTGTCCTTTTCAACAATAGAGTGCGAAGAGATGGTCACAGCTGCGCACAAGAGAGGCGTTGTCCTCACATCGGGTTATATCGAACGATTTAATCCAGCAGTGCAAGACTTTCGGGAAATTATAGATAAAAAGCAGTACGGCGACCTCATCATGATGGAGTTTCACCGAGAAAATAGAATGCCGTCACACATTCGGGATGTAGGTATAATCTATGACACTTCAGTTCATGACATAGATACGGCAATGTTTCTATTTAACTCCACTCCGACTATGGTTTTTGCCAGAGCCGGAAAAAAGTTTCATTCATATGAAGACTTTGCCACTATAATGTTGGGATTTGCAAATCAGAAGGTTGCGATTAT
>DATBHO010000083.1:0-2204 GCA_036557405.1 Nitrososphaeraceae archaeon | reverse complement strand
TTTTTGGAACTCTCTGACCGTTTTTAAAACTTTATCATTTCTATTTATAGTATCGTAATTTATATTTGTATTTGATTCAGATTCAATATAATTGGATGAGCCAACCAATACGTGTCCTCCATTGACATATCCTTCGACTCCTAAGCCGGATTTTTCATGGAAGCTTGTGGGTAAAGGAAGATTATTGAACTTTTCTTTTCCTGCCTTCGTTATAGATTGAGCAGATGGATGAGAAGACATCTGTTCCAAACTTGCAGCGTTAAATAAAATATCATCTTTGGTATAACTTACATTTCTACCTTCATTATTTTGTTTGAAATTATCCAATAGTATTATATCTTCCACTAGTGGCATTCCATATGTTATAGTACCAGTTTTATCAAATACTACTGCATCTGCTCTGCTTATTTGTTCAATTGCAGCTCCGCTTTTTACTATTATACTCTGTTTTGCTGCTTTGTCTATCCCGCCTATTATAGCTACAGGTGTCGCAAATATCAGAGGACAGGGAGTTGCCACAACTAGTACGGATAGAATAGTTTGAGGGTTTTGAGTTAAAAGCCACCCAAGACCACACATGGCTAGTGTTATTGGGGTAAACCATATTGCATATTTATCAGCTAGTCTTTGTATGGGTGCCTTTTCTTCTCTTGCTTTTTTAACTAGTTTTACTATCTTTGAATATTGACTCTCTTTACTAATTCTTATTGCTCTTATTTCAAATACGTTACCCGTGTTAACTGTGCCACTAAATGCCTCTTCCCCTAAATATTTAATTTTAGATAGGGGTTCTCCAGTAAGAGACGATTCATCAATTTGAGCATTACTTGAAACTATTATACCATCAACAGGAACAAGATCGCCTGAGCGTACAACCAGATGATCTCCTACTAGTATTCTCTCTACGTCAACATCTTCAATTTCTCTATCATTGATTTTCCTATGCGCTATTTTAGGAGATCTTCTCATCAACTCATCAAGTGAAGTTGTCGCTTTTCTGAATGCATAATCCTCTAATGCTTTTCCTCCAGATTGCATAATAATTATTATTACTCCTGGAAATGCTTCATTAGTTATAATGGCAGTGATTATTGCAAGCATCGCTACAATATCAGACGCAAAACGACCGTGACGTATTTCTTTTATTGTTTCAAATACTATAGGTATTCCACCTATGACCAATGTAACGAACCAAATCCACTGTCCCATCTCTTGATGGTTGAAAATATAATGAACAACTGTTCCCGATATCAATCCAATAATCGCAAATGTAGGAATTGGATACATTTTGCTAAATGAAAAGAACTTTCTACTTCTAGAAGATATATAATCTTGTAAAGAAATCCGTTGCCTAAAACAAACCTCTTTCTGCTCATCTTGTTGCAATTATTATATTGTTTTTTTGTCGTACGTTGATTTAATCTTTTTCGAATATGATTTATCTCACTAAAATTCTTATTTTGAAAATTCTCAGATTTATATTTCAATACCCAAATTCTCAATAAAAAAAATATATTCATCTTTGTTCTGTCCTGCCACTAAGAGCCGTTACACGCCTTGGAACCCTAGCATACTACCTAAGGCGAATCCACCTACGCTTAGAAGGATCAATACTTAGCCTTGCATAAAAATTAGAGATGAAAAACTCTGGGGACAAAAATTTGTGTCACGAATGGTTCACAAATCTCAGAGCAGGATACATAAGTCAAGACTGAAATTTCTTAGTGTTACTTAAATCCTTCAAATCCGTTCATTATCATGGAATGGTCTTCACTTTTACAACATTTGCAGCGTACTTTGAGGCAATCTCGTCCCATCTCGTGATTACATCCCTTGCATGTACAGATGCTATCAGAAAAATCTAAATTCTTATGATCATTATCTGCTGTCATATAGCATCATTAAGTAATGCAGTCTATATTACATTTTTCCAAGATGCCTGGCTCTTAGTTCGGTTTTTAAAATGACATTGATTTAAAGTGACGCAACATATGTGATAAAAACCACTCAACAGGGCGGACTAGCATGAATTAATTCCAAGGAGTAATGAAAAATTAATTAAATAATGGTTGTCATGAATGTTTATTGTCTATCAAAAAGATAGTGGTTGCGGTCGATGGTTCTAAACCATCATTCAATGCCAGCACCCATGCGATTAACTTGGCTAAAACTCTTAACGCAGAATTGATTGTATTACATGTTAT
>DATBHO010000082.1:0-4390 GCA_036557405.1 Nitrososphaeraceae archaeon | reverse complement strand
GAGACCGGTTGCCATAAACATCGAGTGATGATAAACATAATGAAGATAGCAGTATAGATAAAACCGTCAAATAAGCAGCATATTTCGGAATCATTGAGTACTGCATTAATCGATGAACTTATCTGTAAAATTTAAATCTTTTAATCTCAATCCCTTTTTACTAATAATAATCAATTTGTATAATGCAGTAATTTACCCACACAAAATATAAATCCCGCCTGTGCTTTTAAAGTTTAACGATATCAGCTGGTGGCTGACATATCATCAATAGGTTAGATGTTCCCTTTTCTATCCATATTTTCCAGTTTTAACCACTGAGCCCGATCACCTATCACACAATCATTCACCAGGTAACTGTTAAAGCTACTTTTTTCATCTTTTCTACATTTGATAATAATCCGAAAACTCTAGAGCTGAACACTTCCCTTGCATATAAGAGAATCCTGATCTAGAAGTACTAGCATAATGGATACCACCGAATCCGGACCAACGAGCCACACAAATGTGAGTGAGTCCCCTTTTACTATGCCCCGGGGGTTATTATTCAGTTATCGTTTGGTCATCTAGAAAATGTCGTCATGCTCAAGTACTTGAATTCCTTTACCGCATGGGATATAATCCCGCGCCGTCCATTGAATCCTCGGTTCAAATCCCTGAAACCATGAACATAAAGAAAGTCAGTCGTGAACAAATATTGTTTGTCAACATTAGATGTGGGATCATTACCACCCAATATTTCCAATCATCGTATTGTCATTGCAATTGACTTCGATTAACTAAGATCAAATGAAGTACTACTATAATCTGGTATAGAACTTCTAGGAGACCAATTATAATCGGATTGCATGAATTTATTATTTACTCTTTTAATATGCATTTCATTATTCAATGCTTGTCATATTTCTATATTTATCTATATTTATCATTTTTTTACTCCTATCATATCAATTTCTTAATTTCTCGAAGTGAAACAATCGCATAATCAACTGTTTGAAAACCATCTACACGAGATGTAAACATTCCTCCCCACAGAGGAGGAACATTATATTTTGTTCCATCTTCTGTTCCTCTGCTGATAGTTCTAAATACTTTTTCCTGTAACGGCTTCCAGTTGTTTTTAGGCTTACCATTTGCATTAAATGGATCCAAGTCTATATAGTCCCGTGCAGTTACAGATTTACCATCGCTATTGGTCCATACAATAGTTTTTCTTCCAAACCACTTTCCTACTTCAGTATCATTATTTGCTTGTAACTTATTTGTACCATCTCCATCATTTACATAGTCAGGATGATTGTATTCAAAGTTATAATTTAGGCTGGCATTACCTTCACCTACTCTTAAAACAAGTTCACAACATGAGGCTTGTGGATTATGCTGACCGGTATGGATACCGCCTCTAAACTTTGAGGAACACGTGACGTGATTAGCTGCTATACCATGTCCAGATATTTTTCCAGAGCATCTTATGTAATAAGTAAATTCTGCGTTTTTTGAATCCTTGTTTGTCCATATATATTTGGGATTATCCTCCCATGTGTTCTTTTGATTTCCGTTTAGGCCACCACCAGCATTAATATTGACTCTAATTGTTTTTCCAATGGACTGATCACTATAATGAACATCCTTACCTAAAACCCTCCAAAAAGCTAAATTACCTTCGGTCTGTTTCTCTGCATTATTTTGATCCGTCGTAATAAATTTTCCCCCATTAATATTATCTGCATCCGATAAATAATACTTGTTACCACCACTCTTTGAAGGGAATAGCATTTGTACTCCATTTTTATCTTTATTTGCTGATGCCATCGTAGATAATGCCTATTACCATCTTTTCTGAAAATAGAAATACGTTAAAATATTTTTCTATTTCCATGGTTCTGGTCTGCGGAGAGGCTCGCGCATGTTTTTGTATCTGTCTATGTCACAATAAAAATTCAGAAATGGCGGTCTTAGAAATTGTTTAACAATAACGCAATTCATATTGATGGATATATGACAAATACAAGTGTAACCATCTTTTGTCGTCTAGTTTTGCAACTGGAGGAGAAATAATGGCCGATCGGAAGCAAGAGCTTTTACAATGCCAAAGGGCAAAACTGTCAAAGGTTATAACTTCAGTCTACAGGAAGACGAAAACAAAGTAGTAACGTCACTGACTAATAGCGCTGTTGGGAAGCCGGTTGATTTGAATAAGGCAGCCAACGGTTTGGTCCTAAGCTATACCCAAGTAAAAGACAAGAAAAAGAAAACGACTCGAACATTCAAAAGTGAAGTTAAGATAGAAAGCTCCTCTGTGGCAATCATTTTAAGGAACTTGGTTACTAACAAGGTGATCAGTAAGAATTCATTTCCTTCACCAACCTCGCACGACAAAACAGGACACGAAACCCTCGAACAATGTATTCAAGATTTCCGTTGCAAGCACGGGAGAATTACAATGAGAGGCAAATAGGACCTGCAAAGATCAGTACGCAGCACTGATATGTTGCCTCAATGATGGAAACTGCTATGGCTTCCATCTGGTATTTCATCCAACCACACTTCGCTGTCAAATCTTGTCCAATGTGCCGCCTCTGGGGAGGCCTAGTTCTTTCGCAAGCATCTTAGCAATATTCACCACTATCTAATAGAATTGGATTTTATGCAAAGTGGCGGCATACTCGGAATGGATAACAATATTTTAATCGATACTGAATATCTAGTGCTGACGAATCATTCAAGAGGCAGCAATTAATAGATAATGCAAAGTTCTTTGAATTATCTACAGAATCATTCGATCAGCGACAATGGGCCACCTATTATTTTAAATACACGATCACAATTGAAGCAAAAAATAGAAATCTTAATGTTACGACTACTGACTTTACTATGCCGCCAAATATTGGTCCCTTAGTTGAATATCTGAGATAAAAGATTTTCAAAAAACAGAATAGGCTAACAACTATAAAAATAAGTTAAGCATCCGAACCGGATGGATTAGTCAAGTCAATTCTGGTGTATTTTCCGCCGAAACCGTAGGTACAATGAAGAATATTCACGCTCATAAATTTCAAAAATTCAATGTATTGAATATTACATGAAATAATAATAAGTTCACATTTTCAGTATTTAATCGCTTCTTTCAGAAAGGTGTTGTTTGCAGAATAGTTGAACCCCTTAAGGCACAAAGGACATAATACAGCTCATCTTAGCAATTACTAATTGAAAGTTTGCGATGGGGTTCTAGACAAGATATTCAATTTCTGACGAGTTTTTGTGACTCCGATGTGGTTAGTTAAATAAGTATATTGTTGCTTGTTCTTTAAGTCATATGACGTGGATCTGCAAAGTGTAGTACATGTTTCTAATGCATAAACTCATGTAAAATGATTGTTACGATATTTAAAATGCGCCACACAACCCAGCTGCCCAGTACAACAAATTCCAAGATACATGGCACATTTTATCAGTAATTGATCATAGGACGACAAATTTTCGGATTATCAACAATGGCTAGCTAAATGAGGAATAATTTTCGCTTACATAATGATTTATGTAGTAGAGTTAGACTCAAAGAAATTGACAATAAGTTTTTATACTAACTTGAATTGTCAATGCCAATGACTTTCACACTAAAAGGAACACTGACTGATACAAGCACTACTTCTAATGCACCACTTTCAAATTATACTGTAAAAATCTTTGACAAAGATCCCCCTTTTGATATTTTTGGAGACGATCCTTTAGGTAGTGCTGTAACGCTCGATGACGGAACATTTAGGATTGATTTTTCAAAAAGTGATTTCAAAAGACCTGACGAATTTTGGGAATCTGTTCTTAATGAACCCGATGTGTACGCAAAGGTTTTTGATCCAGATGGAAATCTCATTCACGAAACGACAGTTATAAGTACATCTTTTATACCGTACGATAATTCGAATGAAAAGAATCGATGTGAGGCTTTAGTTGTCGGTTCTGGCTTCGGAGGTACAATCTTATCATTATCTCTTGTAAATCAATATGCAGCTGAAGATCAAAGTCTACCTGATTCTGATAAGCGAACGGTTGTAGTATTAGAAAGAGGACAATGGTGGGTAAGCCATGAATTACCTTCAAGTCCTAGCTCTAATGAATTTCAGAAGAAAACCAATCCGGATAAGGGATTAAGGGAGTATCTGGAATCGAATGATATCCATTATCGAACATGGCCATATCCTGACGATATCAATGGATTGAACCGATTTCTGAATTCGTTTCGTATAGTTGATAGACGTGGATTATATGACTATAGGATATCTAAGAAAGTCCAAACTATCGCAGGTAGTGGAGTAGGTGGAGGTTCATTAGTATATTCCAATGTTCTTGAAGAACCAGATAGCGACGTATTAAATTCCTGGGACACAGGATT